>JAHJRK010000464.1 GCA_018830925.1 Pseudomonadota bacterium | reverse complement strand
AATATCAAAAGGCCTTTCGGTCAGGGAGACCGAGAACCTGGTAAAGCGCCTAAAGGCTGAAAAGAATAAAAGCACGAAACGTAAAGAGACCACGGACGGCATATATTTTTCAAGTCTTTCCGAGGAACTCTCCCGTAATTTCGGAACAAAAGTTGAAATCATCAGGCACGGGAAAAAAGGAAAAATATCTATTGAATTTTACAGCGATGAGGACCTTGACAATCTGATCGGACGTCTGAAAAAGGCTAAGTAGACGACTTCGAATAAATTCTGTTTTTTTGCCACGAAGAACACGAAGAGCGCGAAGGACAGAAAAAATATATTAACCATCCCGTTTGTGCAACTTTTTGCGGTATCAGCAAAAAGTAAATCTTAATAATTTATATTAAAAATGTCGCTTCATATAATAATAGACGGATACAACCTGATCCGCCAGTCTCCTTCATTAAGCTCTCTCGACCGGAGAGATATCCAGCTTGGGAGAAGGGCGTTGCTCGACCTGCTTGCTGCCTATAAAAAAATCAGACCGCACAGAATTACTGTTGTTTTCGACGGTATAAGCGATTCCGTCTTTTCATCGGACAAAGAGAAGATAAAAGGAATTGAGGTGCGTTTTTCAAGGCGCCCCGACTCAGCGGATACGGTGATAAAAGAACTGGCATCGGGTTACAGGGAGAAGGCATTGATAGTAAGTTCCGATATGGATGTGGTAAGATTTGCCGAAGCAAAAGGCGCTGCCACAATAAGCTCTCCCTTGTTCGAGAATAAAATAAAGATGGCCGCCTCATACTTTGACGGCACCGGGACGGAGGAAGAGGAGGAGGGAGAAAGGCGGACGGACACAAAAAAGAAAGGGCCGGGCAGGAGGCTTTCAAAAAAAATGAGGCATAATGTTGCCAGGGCAGGGATGCTTTGATTGTGCCAGGATTCGAGGATTCAGGGGATCAAGGGGGCAAGTGAAGGAAAAGGATATCTGATATGACTCCTGAGGAAATAGCCGATCAGACTGATTCGAAAAAGCGCGTCATGGAACTTTTCAGGGACCATGTCTCTTCAGGCAAGGCGGAATTCTTCAAAAAATACGGAATGGATTTCGTCATGGGCCGCAGAGAAGGCTCTTTCCTGTGGGATATGGACGGCAGGAAGCGGGTTTTCAACCTCCACTGCAACGGCGGTGTTTTCAACCTGGGGCACCGGAGCAGTGAGCTGATAAATCTCCTGAAAGAGAGCCTTGACGAGGTCGACATAGGAAATCATCATCTGATCAGCAGGGAAAGAGCCGAACTTGCTTTACTCCTTTCGCAGTTGATGCCGGGTGATCTTGATTACACAATTTTCGGGGTCGGGGGCGGCGAGGCCGTTGATCTTGCGTTCAAGATCGCGAGAGCCTATACGGGCAGGTCTGAAATAATATCCGCCCGCGGCGGATATCACGGGCATACCGGACTTGCAATGGCGGCAGGGGATGAGAAATACAGGGCTCCTTTCGGACCAGTTGCTTCCGGTTTTTACCAGGTTCCTTTCGGCGACCCTGACGCGCTTTTTGCGGCGGCGGGAGAAAACACTGCCGCTGTGATACTCGAAACCGTTCCTGCCACCCTCGGCATCGTTATTCCTCCTGACGGTTATCTTGAATCAATACGGGAATTTTGCACCGGGCATAATATTATCCTCATCATGGATGAAGTTCAGACAGGGTTCGGCCGCACCGGCAGATTATGGGGTTTTGAACATTTCGGCATTATCCCCGATATTGTTGTTCTTGGAAAGGGCATGTCGGGCGGGATTTATCCCATCAGTGCGACGGTTGTGAGAAAACCGCTGGAATCTGTGTTCCATGCAGACCCTTTCATACACATTTCGACTTTCGGGGGATCGGAGATCGGATACAGGGTTGCGCGCCGGGTTCTTCAGATCTCTTCCGCGCCGGATTTTCTTACCCGTGTAAACAGACTGAGCCTTAAGTTTAAGGCCGGGGTCGCAATGCTTATGGAAAAACATCCTGAATATCTCATAGGTTTCCGGCAGCTTGGCCTTATGATGGGCTTAAAGCTGGCGGATGAAATATCCGGTCCGGTTTTGACAAAGGCGGCATATGATAATGATCTGCTTATGCTCTACGCGAATAATGACACCTCGGTTTGCCAGTTTCTTCCTACGCTTGTCATGGAAGAAGATCAGGTGGACTGGGTGATTGACAGGCTTGACAAGGCGCTTTATGCGGCGGAAGCAATGAGATCTTTTTTGATGCAAGGCGAAAAACGATGAACATCGACCATGATCTTCTCAGGAAATTCGAAGCCGGATTGGATCCTCAGAATCTCAAAAATTCGTCCGTTCCGGCCATAATTCTCGGATTCGGTGAGATATCGACCGTTTTCCAGATAGGAGGATGTGCCGATACCGCATATAAAAGGATGCCCCTTTTTCAGAATATCGCCTCTGCCGAAAGATATGCGGGACAATTCCTTGAATATTGTAATCTCCTTGCCGAATCCGGGCTGAAGCTTCCTGAAAGTGAAACCGTAATAGTTGCTCTTCCCGAAAGACCTGTT
>JAHJRK010000463.1 GCA_018830925.1 Pseudomonadota bacterium | reverse complement strand
TTTCCGGGCACGGACTTCAGCAGGCACCGGCAGTGGGGCGTTACATCTCCGAATTGATTACCGGGCAATCCCACTCCCTCGATTTGTCGATATTCAATCCGGTACGGATTCTGGAAAACCGGCAACTGAGTGAAAATGGCCTTGTCTAACACGCTGAAAGGGCAAATGATAATGATACCTTCCAAGATCAATTTTTCAGAAAAATTCTCGATGCTCCCTGATGATTACAGTGTGCGAATTGTCGCTAAAATGAATGATTATGAAATCAAAATAGTCAAGTTCAAAGGAGAGTTTGTCTGGCATAGCCATCCTGATACCGATGAAACCTTCATAATCCTTGAAGGCACATTGCTTATGCATTTCAGAGATAAGCTGGTTGAACTAAACAGTGGCGAAATGATTGTCGTCCCCAAGGGAGTGGAACACAAACCAGCATCAAAGGATGGTTATAAAGCAATTCTTATCGAGCCGGAAGGTGTTCCTAACACCGGCGATGCAAAAAGTGAGATGACAATAAACAAAATAGAATGGATATAGGAATTCCCTGACCTTCTGCTGCAAGGGAGAACTCGAACCTCACCATCCCTTAAACAGAAGGTTAGTCTCCATCAGGAAACAAAGTTTCGACACGGTTGAGTTTTCAAAAAAACAGGAGGTTCGGCGTGGCGATAAGAGAAATATTAAGACTTGGAAATCCCATACTGTTTGAAAATTGTAAAGAAATTGAGGATTTTAATTCAATAATAACCGCTCAAAACATCCAGGATCTTAAAGACACCCTGTTGAATTTTAAAAAAGAGAATGGATTCGGACGGGGTATTGCCGCGCCTCAAATCGGCATTCTAAAAAGAATCATCTATATTGATTATCAAACAGAGAAACTCTCAGGGCCACTTATTAATCCCCAAATTGTTCGGCAAAGCAAAGAAAGAATCCAACTATGGGATGACTGTTTCAGCTTTCCCGATTTAATGGTTAAGGTTGAAAGATTCAAAGAAATCGGGGTTGAGTTTTTTAATTCATCAGGAGAAAAAACCTTTATCAATGCACCGGATGATCTGTCTGAACTACTTCAACATGAAATTGACCATCTGGATGGAATTCTTTCGGTTCAGCGGGCAATCGGCCCAAAGGCTTTTGCCTTCAGACAGGAGTGGGTAAAATATTTAAAAAAATAACAGACCTCCTTGATGGCGCAATATAAAGACCGGATATTCAGTTAACCTCTATAGATGCCTGTCTGCCTTCAGGAGGTTTGCTGCAGACTCGTTATGCGCTGACACTCACAATTTATGACAAAAGCCGGAACAAACAGGTTGCTCGTCAAAACGTCGAATACAAGACGGATTTCATTTTACTCTAACTCTTCTATCTATGGGAGAAGTTTTCCCTGGCAAGCTTAGGCCTTATAGCTTTTGCCAGCCCTGTAGGGTTCTATGTTATAAAGATAATAATGAGCTGGGCAGATACATATCTGACTGTATCCGAAATGAATGCGATATTTACATGAAAACTGTTCGTTGCATGAAGCAATAAAAAGCACATTTTTGCCATCTGAATAATCGATCTTGCATTTTGCTTGACCGCTACTGCCCCCAGTGAATAGACATGCGAAGTTGTGTGTACACCGATTGGTTTCCTGCTTTACGGCATCTGGCACTTCTATGCTCATGGTCTCCTTCTGTGGTCGTTTTGAGGTCATTCTGGCAAGGACCTGCTGGACCGTTAGAATTTCGTAACCGCCTTCGCGCAAGTGAGTAGAAAAGATATGCCGGATCTGATGAAGCTTGGTAATGTTGTTCTGATGGTGTCCATTTCTACGCCTCTGAAATCTGAATAACATATATGTAAATCGTCAAACAGGACGCTTGGATATCTTGATGGGACTGTCGTAATGCGTATTTAAGGAATCACACCGTATTTGCTTTGTCAATGAATTTTATATGATATATGAATATACGGCGGACAGGGCTGCCGGATATTATAGTTCAAATGTCTCCGGGTAATTCTATCGAGTCTCTCAATAGCAAGCGAAGTTTACATAAAAATTATCAATTGGACACTCTTTTATATGGTGTGATAACCGCTATTTTAAGT
>JAHJRK010000462.1 GCA_018830925.1 Pseudomonadota bacterium | reverse complement strand
TTGCCATCTTAATTTGTACTTTTTATGAGAGTATCAATAATGATGAACTTGTAAAAAGTCGAAATATGTTCACTCAATGAGCTTTTTGGGGATTTTTAAATCACTTCGCTAAATCATCCGCCTCAGGCGGATGATTTTTAACACTCAGTGATTCATAAATCTGTTTCCCAAAAATCTCAAATCCGTTCACATATAACTTTTTACGAGAGCGTCAATAATATTGGCAATGACTTTTTTTTGTTTAATAGCTTCAGTCAAAGAGTTTCAAGCCTGTCTGATATTCCATTTTCCATGGCCGCATAAACAAAAAAGCATCCCATCATCAATTACAATCAGAAAATTGCAAACTGACGAGATGCCTTTTTAAAATTTTATTATGATGATTATAGTTTTGTGACGTTTACAGCCGCAGGACCTTTTTCCCCCTGTTCGACATCAAAGGTGACCTTATCACCTTCGGCGAGAGTCTTAAATCCGTCGCCGTTTATTGCGGAGTGATGAACGAATACATCGCCACCGCTTTCCTGTTCTATAAAGCCGTACCCTTTTTTGTTACTAAACCACTTTACAATTCCGTTTGCCAAAATGCTTCTCCTTAAAAAAATGTTGCTGACTTCCGGCGCGAGACAGGCGCCTTAAAAGGAACCGTTCCTTCAAGAGCTATAGTACCGTACTGCGGCCGTAAAAACTTCAGAAGATAATAATATGAGTTTTATGAAACGTCAAGGGAAAAATATTAGCGTTCGATTCCTGCTCTCTATCATTATAAAGGCTTATATAGTGCTTTAATATGGATTTAATCTCCGAAACAGATCCCTATCTCTCTTGCGGTCCTCATGGTGTCACCTTCAAGAGAAACGCGTTTGATGCCGCCGATAACCTCTTCAAGAGGAATAGCCTTGATATTCGGAGGGTCCAGAGCTACCATTGTCCCGAATTTTTTCTCTTCCACCAGCCTCAGCGCCGCGGCGCCGAAGCGAAGCGAGAGAAGCCTGTCGAAGGTAGTAGGAGATCCTCCCCTCTGGAGGTGTCCCAGCACCAGAAACCGGGTGTCTTTGGCCGTCTTTTTTGCTATTTCCCTCGCCACGTATTCAGCGACACCTCCAAGGAGCACATCCTGTCGTCCGGCTTCCCCCTTTCCCTTGTCGAGAGCCTGACCGCCTGCCGGAGCCGCGCCTTCGGCTACAACCACTATGGCATAACGCTGCCCGTGAAGTTCGCCTTCCATGATATGATCGCAGACTTTATCGATGTTGAAAGGGATTTCAGGAATTAGAATCACATCGGCTGAACCTGAAATGCCGCTGTTGAGCGCGATCCAGCCTGCATGCCTGCCCATGACCTCAACCACCATTACCCGGTCATGTGATTTTGCTGTGGAATGCAGACGGTCGATGGCTTCAGTAGCAATTGACACTGCCGTATCGAAACCGAAAGTTATGATCGTTGCCGCAAGATCGTTGTCTATGGTCTTGGGTACTCCGATGACCGGGATACCTTTTTTAAAGAGATCATATGCGATCTGAAGACTTCCGTCGCCCCCCACTGCGATAAGGCAGTCCAGCCGCAGCCGCTTGAAATTATCCACAACCCTGTCGGATACATCCCTCAGTTCGATTTCTCCGGCCGCATTGGCAATAGGCATTTTAAATGGATTGCCCTTGTTTGTGGTTCCGAGAATGGTTCCTCCGATGCTTGAGATGTGCCATACTTTTTCGGGGGTCATGCGGATGATTTCGTTTGTATCAAGAAGCCCTTCATAGCTGTTCTTGATTCCGTAAACCTCCCAGTTTCGGTTGCTGGCTGACCGGACTACGGCTTCCAGGACAGCATTCAGGCCGGGTGCGTCGCCTCCACCCATGTTGATGGCTATCTTGTAACTTTTTGACATGCGGACCTCCTTCAGAGCCTTATAAACCTTAGCTTTCTATTCGGATATTCGTATATAATCTTAGTCAATTGAAGTGGTTAAGTCAACAGGGAATGTTAGTATACCCCCCATGTGGAGAAGGTGAGTTATTGAAAGCTCTTAATAGGGTCTTTATTCAATTCGCTTTCTGCTGCGATTGAAGCTCCCCGGAGCAGAGCGGACGGGGAATCTTCGACCGTAAGGAACATAATCTGTTTTTAATTTGCTCGCTAACCCCGCCGCAAGTCCGCCATGGCGGACCTTCGGCGGGGCATGCGCTCGCTGTTTCGGTTCAATATTTCTTCCCGTCATCCCCGAACATAGGGACAAAAACAACCGGAATGATCTCTTTTTGTTTTATCATGCCTTTTTCCTTAATAAGGAGAATAAGCTCCTGATGATATCTTTCCCCAACAGGAATTACCATTCTGCCCCCTTCCGCGAGCTGTTCTTTTAAGGGCTGGGGAATATGCGAAGGGGCGCAGGTTACAATTATGGCATCATACGGGCCGTGTTCTTTCCATCCCTTGTAACCATCTCCAGTTTTTATTTTAATATTTTTGTAGCCTAGGTCTGAAAGCGTTTTTTCCGCTCTTTTCCCCAGAACATCAATTATTTCAATAGAGTATACGCTTTGAACAAGTTCCGCAAGAACCGCGGCCTGGTATCCCGAGCCGGTTCCGATTTCAAGGACTTTCTTCGTGCTGCCAGGATCCAATACCTCAGTCATGAGCGCCACGATGTATGGCTGGGATATTGTCTGCCCTTCCCCTATCGGAAGAGGATGATCCTCATAAGCTGCGCCCATATATTCTTTAGACACGAACTTATGCCGTTCGACCTTTCGCATCGCCTCAAGTACTTTCCTGTTTTTGATGCCCCT
>JAHJRK010000461.1 GCA_018830925.1 Pseudomonadota bacterium | reverse complement strand
GGAACATGGTGGGTTTTCGAAGTTCTTCCAATAGGCGTAACCGGCCTTACAATCGGAGTGCTTCAGGCTCTCTTCTTCATACGTCCCGCAGCCGACGCTTTCAAGGATTTCATGGACCCCTCGGTTCTTTTTATATTCGCATCTCTGGTAATAGGCATGGTATTTACCAAAACAGGGCTAACGAAACGTCTTGCATATAAAATGCTGATGATTGTCGGCGAAAAAACCGGGATGATTTATCTCGGATGCCTTGTCGTAACCGCTTTGCTGACGCATGTAATGGCTCACACTGCCGTCGCGGCAACCATATATCCGCTCCTTCTGGCGATATATTCGCTTTACACCGATGACATCAAGCCGACCAAATTCGGGAAGGGTTTATTCATAGGCATGGCCTACGTGGCAGGCGCAGGAAGCATTATAACTCTTCTTGGCGCCGCGCGCGGCATAGTAGCTCTCGGATTTTACAAGGAAATCACCGGAAAAGAAATCTCTTTTTTCGAACTTAGCTACTACCTTGCTCCGGTAGGATGGTTGATGGTCTTTATATTATGGGGGTTTTTGATGGTTTTTTTCAAGCCCGAAAAAGCTGTTATACCTGGGTTGAAGGAAAAGGCCAGGCAGCTTAATTCCGAGCTGGGCGTCCTTAAAAGAGAAGAAATAATCGGAGCTGTTTTGGTTTTTTGCGCAATCGCTTTCATGTCTCTGCAATCTTTTATTCCGGCGTTAAAACCTTTCAACAAAGCGGCGGTTATTCTTGTTTCAACGATTCTTTTTTTCATATCCGGAATCCTCGACATCAATGATCTTGAAGAGATTCCCTGGAATATAATACTTCTTTTTGCAGGCGCCATGAGCATAGGTTTCTGCCTCTGGCAGACGGGCGCCGCCGAGTGGCTGGCAATAAACTGGCTAGGTTTTTTCAAGAATTCCCACTGGTTCATCTTCGTGATGAGCATAGCGGTTTTTGTGCTGGTTATGACCAATTTTATAATGAATGTGGCTGCTATCGCCATATCTTTGCCCGTGGCCCTTGTGGTCGCTCCGTATCTCAATATAGCTCCTGAGGTAATTCTGTTCGTCTCTCTTGTCACGGCTGGAATGCCGTTTCTTCTTCTTGTAGGAGCGGCGCCGAACGCGATTGCCTATAACTCAAAGCAGTTTACAAGCGGTGAATTTTTTAAGGCTGGCATTCCGGCGAGCATCATTCTTCTGGTGGTGCTTGGATTTGCAATACTTGTGTTATGGCCGCTCATGGGAATGCCGATTCTTCTAGCGCATTAAACGGTATATGCCATACAAAATATATTTTTCTGAACCCAAACCGGAGTCTGATCGTGAATAACTTTATTGTTAAGGATCTGATGGTTCCGCTTTCGGAATATGCCACCGTTCAGGAAGGCTCGACATTGTTTGAAGCTGTTCTCGCCCTGGAAAAAGCTCAGGAAGAGTTTGATAATGAGCATACCCCATACCATCATCGCGCCGTTTTGATTCTAAACCAGAACAAAAAGGTTATCGGCAAACTGAGTCAGCTTGGCGTGCTTCGCGCAATTCTGCCTAAAAATGAGCGTACTCAACAAATTGAAGATATCAGCCGTTTTGGATTTTCAACAAGCCTTATTAACAGCCTGAGGGAGAAGTCTCGACTGGAAGAAGGAATTTTGGATGATATTTATAAAAAGGCCACCCGGATGAAGGTGGAAGATTATATGCAGACCCCTTCCGAAGGTGAATATGTTGATGAAAAGACTTCTATAGATACGGCTATGTATCAAATTGTTATCGGGACACATTTGTCATTGATAGTAACCAGAGGAGACGAGATTGTAGGCCTTTTAAGGATGTCGGATGTATTTGCCGCGGTTTTCCATGCCATGAAAAGCGGTGAGCTAACTTAATAGATGAGGAGCGAATATGCAGGTGTTGGAAAAGCTTCTTGACCGGATCATACAGAGAGTCAATATCAACCTCAGAGAGCTCGGCTTCGATGTTGCTCCATATGTACGTGAACTTATTCAGCGCAAGCAGATGTTTAAATTTTATGCGTTTTATGGCATCACGCCGCACCATCCGTTAAATTTTCAATTTACACACTCAAATCTGGCGGGCAGCTATTTTTTAGGAAGCTGCCGGGTAACAAACTCGCTGCTTTACAAAAGCGATATCCGGGGAGATGAACTTAAAAAGAAGGGAACTCTGTTTCAGTTTCAGGATTTTGAAATCCCGATCACCCGGGATGAACAGATTGAGATCGAAGATAGTTTTCTGATCAAGACCCTTGTACACAATTATTCCCATGACCCTGAAACTCCTGAAAAATTCTTCATCAAAGATACTATTTCCATGCACTATGCCAATATCCATGGATCACCCTCGTACGGATGCTTCCTGGGCCCTTTTTCAACCGTGGACCTGACCACAATGCGTGATTGTGTTATCGGCGCCTTTTCTTATATCCAGGCAGGTGAGATCAGCCATATTAAAATCGATCCCGGTACCGTGTGGGTCCGCAGTCCAGATAAGTTCAATTTTCTCTACCGGTATGAAAAAAACCAATTGAACAAATATATTGATTTTACTCCCGGTAATCGGCCAAAAGGACTGTTATTTGACTTCGTGGAAGATCATAAGAAAGAATTTGAGCGGATTTTTGCTTTGGTCAACATCGAAACACCCCGGTCGGTCCCCGGGAGCGCCTCACTGGACCGGTATGCTGTTATCAAGCCCCACACCAATATCAGCGAGAATGTGCTGGTTGCCCAGCGGGCTTACCTTAAAAACGCATGGCTCGGCAAGGGTGCCAATGCTCAGGAAAATTGCTATATTATAAATTCCCGGCTGGAAGGATATAATGTAACCGCCCACGGCGGAAAAATTATCGAAGCGGATTTGGGCAAGAAAGTGTTTGTGGGGTTTAACAGCTTTCTGCGGGGAAGTCCCGACGCCAGACTGACCATAGGGAAGGAGAGCATCATAATGCCCCATACCATCATCGATATTAGTGATCCGCTCACCATTCCGCCCGCCCATATAATCTGGGGACTGGTAACAAACAAGAAAGATCTGGAAACCAACAGTATGCCTATAAGCGAATTTTCTAAAATAGAAACAAAATTTTCGTTGGGCAATATGATCTTTGAAGGCAGCGGCGCGAGTTTTATTTCAGCCTTCCGGCACCGGATCGATCATATCCTGGAAGCCAACGGCGCGTTTTTTAACGGCGCTGAAAACAAAGGACACGCGCAAAAAAACCAGAGCATATCTTTCAACACGATTCAGCCTTATCCAATGGGCGAACTTAAAGGATTGTATCCTTCAATTATCATTCAGCCTTAACGGGCTCCTGTCACACAAAAAAGCCCCCGGATTGACGCCGAGATCGCACAGAGTCCTTTGCATAACACCCCCTTTTGCCCGATTACTGTGTCAGGCTCAAATTATAATCCTCGAAATACTCTATGTATTCCTGCGGTTAAAATTATCGCCTTCCTTGTACTTGGTCAAAATTGGATGTTCTT
>JAHJRK010000460.1 GCA_018830925.1 Pseudomonadota bacterium | reverse complement strand
TCGAGTCTTCTCCGTTATCTCCCGCGCGAGCATCTCTATCTGTCTTATTCTGTCATCATGGAATTCCCGGAGTCGTTTTAATGAACTGTTACCGTTTTCCAGTTTGGCATTCAGGGATGTAAGCTTTAATTTAAGATCGACAACATTTTGATCATAGGATGCGAGTTCTGATGTTGCAGAGCCGATTTTCCCGGTGATTATCTCCACTTTGTCACGGGCTTCCGAAACTTCACTTTCGATTACGGAGAGTGCTTCATTGTATTTGGCTATCTCATCATCAATATCGCTTTCCTCACCAATAAGCTGTTCCTGTTCGAGCTGAACGATTTCCATGTGGCGGGTTGTGTGCTTTAAATCTTCAGACGTCTTGTAAAGAAATTTTTCCGCTTCAAGCTCATCCTGCACAGCCCTGTTGTTTTGTTCTTTCAGCTTTTGCAGGGCAATTTCCGCTGCCTTTACCTCGGACTCCAGGGTTTTTTGAACTGTACGGGCATCTTCACTCTCCCTGTCGAGCGCTGATATCTGTTTTTCGAGCTCTTTGATCTCATGCTTTTTTGCGAGGATTCCTGAGGCACTGTCATTGCTTCCGCCCGTCATTGTTCCATTGTGAGAAATAATCTCACCGTTTTTCGTAACAACTGTTTGAAAAGAGCCGTTGCTGTTGAAAGTATCAAGCGCTTCATCGATATTCAGGGTAACAACAACATGCCCGAGAAGGGTTTCAACCGTTTTTTCGAACCCCGGTTTAACCGCAACATGATTTATGAGCAGTTTTGAAGAGTCGGGATTTTTATAATGTTCGCATTCCGGTTTCCTTATGGATGACACAGGAATGAATCCACTTCGGCCGGCGCCTTTGTTTTGCAGAAATTGAATCAGTGAATTACCGGTATTCTGATCCTGGACGAGTATGTATTGAAGAGATTCACCCAGCGCTGCTTCTACTGCCGTTTCAAAGGAAGACTCAGGTTCTATGATATCTGCCATAAGCCCTATAATACCGCCTGCTATACTGCTTTCAACTCCGTCCTGCCCGCTTCGGTTTTTCATTATGGCTCTGACACCGTCTTTATACCACTCGAAATTATCTTCCATTTTCTTTAAAGCGGTATATCTTGACCTAACCTTGTTTCGTTCCATCTCAAGTGTCTGTACTTTCTTTACCTGGCTGCCTAGCAGTCTGCTTTTTTCCGAAAGTCGTTGTTCGGCTCCGCTTATTTCTTTACTCAGTTCATCTATCGTTTGCCTGCATGATTTGAGTTCATCTCTTGCCCTTGTCTCTATATCCGTTATTTCGGAAACTTTTTTTGCAGCAACGGCATACTCTTCATCAGCTCTTTTGAGCCGCCTTTTAAGGTTTTCCCTGTTGCTTGTCGCATTCTGATAGATGTTCTTATATCTGGCTTCGTGAGCTACAAGATTCATAAGATTCGTTTTACATGCATCTATCTCACTGTTGAGCTCCGACAGCCGACTCCTGATATTCAAAGAGGCATCTCTCTCGTTGTTAAGGCCCGAGCGGGTTATGTTTATTTCATCATTGATAAAAATGGTTTGAGATTCGACCTGGGATATTTCGGAGAGAATTTTGCCGTTTCTTTCGTCGAGTTCTGCACGCGCTGATTCAAGCTCGGATATTTCGGCAATAAGCCTCTCCTCATCTTTACGAAGGTGCAGGAGATCATTTTCAAGCCTGTCAGTATTGCGCTGGATTTCAAATATACCGGATTTTTGCTCGGATATTTCCTGGTTCTTCTGAGAAAGCTTAAGTTTTATCTCTTCAACAACAGCATCCAGTTTCCGTAGTTGTGAAATGTGCCCTATATCCACATCCCTTAAATCTTTCAATATTGCATCTGTTTCATCTATCAATCTAGTGTATTCGTCGAAATAATTGATCGTAATAAATGTATCCAGTTTTTTAATGCGTTCCTGGAAATTTTTGTAAATTTCTGCTTTTCTGGCCTGGCGCTTTAATCCCGACATTTGCCGGTTGATTTCGGAAATTATGTCTGTGACGCGCAAAAGGTTCTGGTTTGTAGCCTCTACCTTACGCAATGCCTCATTTTTACGGGTGTTATAGCGGGTGATTCCCGCAGCTTCTTCTATAAAGAATCTTCTTTCTTCAGGTCCGGCATCGGTAATTGCTCCGATGTTTCCCTGTTGTATTACAGCATATGATTTTGGGCCAAGGCCGCTGCCTAAAAAAATATGATGGATGTCTTTAAGACGGCAGGGTTTTTTATTTAAAAGGTATGCGCTTTCTCCTGAGCGGTAAAGGCGCCTTGTCAACATGATTTCTGTGAAGTCCTTTAGCTCTTCTGGCGCCGATCCGTTGTCATTTGCAAGCGTCAATGTTACTTCGGCCATATTCAACGGCGGTTTCCCGTTAGTGCCTGAGAAAATAACATCTTCCATGGATTTTCCGCGCAGTTGTTTAACGCTTTGTTCGCCCATGACCCATCTTAATGCATCAACAACATTGCTCTTGCCGCAACCGTTCGGACCGACAATTGCACAGATACCAGGAGGGAATTCGATGTTGGCCTTGTCTATAAAGGATTTAAATCCGCTTATTTCCAGCGATTTAAGTTTCATATAAGGACATGCCCCTCTTGTAAATTGTTAACAGTAATATAATAAGCATCTTATTTAATCGGATAATATTCTATCGGTGGGAATATAACAGAAAGGAAACAGATTGTAAAGGAAAAAACACAATAGAAGGTGTATTATGATATATCGAATACAAGATATGGTGCTTTATCGGTTTAAATATGCTGAATTTAATACTATTCCTCTTTTCATTGAGCCAATTGGTTTCCATCTAAAAAGGGCCCTTTTGTGCGATTTCAGCGTCAATCTGCGAGATTTCTTGTGCGACATACATTACGTATGTCTTAAGCGCAATCCCTTGATTTCCTCGGGCTTGCCCAAAATTGCCTATTTCCAGATTGAAAAATCACTGGTGTGAGAATTTAATTGGTATGGATATCAATTAATTAAATCATAATATCTGGCTTAAGAAAAGTTTTGTCCTTTCGTTAACAGGACTTGTAAAAAAGTGCTCCGGCGTTCCTTCTTCGACAATAGCTCCCATGTCCATGAAGATGACCCTGTCTGCGACTTCTTTTGCGAATCCCATTTCATGAGTGACAACGACCATGGTCATACCTTCCCTTGCCAGATTTTTCATGACATCCAGCACTTCACCGATCATTTCAGGATCAAGGGCAGATGTCGGTTCATCAAACAACATGATTTTGGGATCCATTGCAAGAGCCCTAGCTATTGCTACACGCTGCTGCTGCCCTCCTGAAAGCTGGTCAGGATATACATTCGCTTTATCGTTTATTCCAACTTTGTTCAGCAATGAAAAGGCTTTATCCGAAGCTTCAGTTTTTGTCCGTTTGCGGACAACTTTTTGAGCCAGCGTTATATTTTCAAAAACATTTTTGTGAGGAAAGAGGTTGAAGGACTGGAAAACCATACCCACTTCGGCCCGCAACTTATTTATATCTGTTTTTGGGTCGAGAATATCAATTCCTTCAATAAAGATCTTTCCGCTGTCAGCTGTTTCAAGATGATTAAGGCATCTTAATAAAGTGCTTTTACCGGATCCGGAAGGTCCGATAACCACAACCACTTCTCCTGCTTCTATTTTGCACGAAACATTTACAAGCGCCTGAACAATATGGGGAATCAGAAAGGTTTTATAAACATTTTGAACTTCTATCACTATACTGCCGTCCTCCTTTCAAGGTACTGAACAAACATGGAGAGTGTAAATGTGAGGACAAGATATAGAAGCGCGCATACAAACCAGAGTTCAAAAGGCTGAAGGCTGGTTGTAACAATCTCCCTTGTAGCCTTCGACAGTTCCCTCACAGCAATAATTCCGAGCAGTGAAGAGTCTTTTATCAGGCTGATAAACTGGCCTGCAAGGGGAGGAAGGATCCTGCGCAATGCCTGGGGAAGAATGACATATCTCATGGACTGGGCATATGTCATGCCTAGTGACCTCGAAGCTTCGATCTGGCCGCGGTGTATCGACTGTATTCCGGCTCTTACAATTTCAGCAACATATGCTCCTGTAAAACAAGCAAGAGCGGCTACACCATACCACAGGGGCGGTATCGGGCTTATACCATAGTTACCCAACATCGTGTTAATGAGTGTGCCGAGGACAAAGTACCAGATAAAAATCTGCACGAGGAGAGGAGAACCGCGGATGATTTCAATATATGTTATAGAGAACCATTTGAATGCAGGATTTGACGACAAGCGGGCAAGACCGCCGAAAAGGCCGATCAGTATTCCAAGGAGAGTGGCTATTGTGCTCACTTCTATTGTAAGCCATAAACCCTGCAGCAGGATGCCGGGTTTCCAGTTTTCCTGGGAAGCCAGAAGGTAGCCGGGATAAACAAAATCTCCTTCGGATACCTTGAGGTCACTCTCATGGATATCATAAGTTATGTCTTCTCTTCCCGTTTTGACGGTAATAATGGCCTTGCCGTTCTTGCGGGATAT
>JAHJRK010000067.1 GCA_018830925.1 Pseudomonadota bacterium | reverse complement strand
ATAATATCTGGTTTTTCTTTTGAAATTACCTGCTCTATCGATTTTGGCTTGCGAAAAGCCATATCTATCCCCTTTTCCTGCATGGCTTCAACCATAAGCGGGTTGACTGCATCAACAGGAATGCTGCCCCCGTTTAAGGCATCTATTTTGTCTCCTGCAATATAGCGTGCAAAAGCACTCGCAATCTGACTTCGGCACGCGTTTTCCCTGCAGGCAAACAGGATCTTTTTCCTGGTGAGAAATGGCTTTAAAATATTGCCGGCCGCCTCCTTGACATCCCCTGCAACAGAAGGATGTGCTTTCATATCGCCTCGCTTTTCTATCCTGCGGTATGTTAAACTTCCTTCGAAACTGGCGTCAACAGCATCGAAAAAATATTTGGCCGTAAGCTTCATACCTTCAAACAGATTGGCGCCTTTTGTAGCTCCGAGGGCAAGAAGAAATCCTTTTCTTGTTTTATATCCCGGATCGTTGAGCTTAAGCCTGTATTTGCGTGCCCATAATGTCTGGCTCCGGTCTATAAGGGCTTTGGCCTGGGCCGGAGCACTGTAAAAAAATATGGGAGTGGCAAGAACAATAATATCAGCCTCGCGAAAAAGGGGATAAATTTCATTCATGTCGTCGTCTATAGGGCAGGTCCCTTTCTTTTCGCACACGCTGTACTCCATGCAGGGTAGGATATTCTTTTTTGCAACCTCAATTACGTGAGTCCTGATCCCGCCGTTTTCAACTTCGTTCATGAAAGATGAAAGAAGAAAATCGGTATTTCCCTTTTTTCTAGGGCTTCCCATCAAGCCAAGTACCAACATTATTATACCTCCCTATTTGACATGACAGCCCCTGCAGCTCACAGGGCCTGCTTTTAATCCGGCATTGACTTTTTCCCGGTGACATTTCTGGCACTGGTTCATAACTTTTTTCTTTTCGAGTTTTCCTTCGTCTTTCAGTTTTTGGACTATGCCTGCTGTCTGGGGGAAAAGGTTATGGCACAGGTTGCAGTCTTTAAGAGCATTCTGATGGAGATGATGCTTGAACGGAACACTTCCTGTTGTGCCGCCCGGAACAATAATCTCCTTTGCCCCCTTGTTCTGCGCCCAAAGAAAAGTTGAAAAAAGAAGAAAACCTGCCATTAATATAATAATGTTTGTTTGCCTTTTCATAATCGGATTCCTTTATTAACTAGTATGATTCTTCATAAGCAAGATCTTCTTTTGTAACTTTTCCCCTGAAAAGATAATAAGCCCATGCCTGGTAGGCAATAACAGCAGGGATGAAAATAATGACCACAACCAGCATTATCTTTAAGGTAAGAGGACTGGATGAAGCGTTAAATGCCGTAACACTGAAATCAGTGCTTATGCTTGATGGAAGCATATTGGGATACAACCCTATTATTCCGAAAAATACTGATCCAACAATTACGATTGAAGATGAAAACCACGCCTTGAAAAATTCTTTTCTTTTAATAAAAAACCTTGAAGCAAAGAGAGCTGCAACAGTTAAGAGAATGTCCGAAAACAGAATTGGGTTTGCCAGATAATTATTATACAGCTTCGTAAAATACCGGCTTGCGCCCAAAAATAATACCGCTGTAATCAAAAGAAACGGCCAAATCAGAAGAGCAGTCGACTTTGATCTTTCATGAAGCTCACCTTCTGTTTTAATGGACAACCAGATGGGGCCATGAAAGAGAAAAAGGAGTAAAAACAATAATCCCCCGAGAATTCCGTAAAAATTCAAAAGGTCAAAAAACGAACCCTGGAATATACCTGCCTTATCTAATGGAAGCCCTTTGAATATATTGGCAAATACGATTCCGAACAGAAGAGCGGGAAGCAGACTCCCGACAAAAATAACAATGTCCCAGATATCCCTCCAGCTTTTTTTATCAACCTTGCCCCTGAACTCAAAAGCGACTCCTCGAATGATAAGAGCAAATAGAATGAGCATAAGGGCCGAATAAAGCGAAGAAAACATAACGGAGTAGGCAATCGGAAATGCTGCGAAAGTCACACCGCCTGCAGTAATGAGCCAGACTTCATTACCGTTCCAGATGGGGCCGACTGAATTTATCATTATTCGTTTTTCGGAGTCATTTTTTCCAAGAAAAGGGTACAATATCCCGATTCCGAAATCAAAACCATCGGTCATAAAGAAAATAGCCCAGAGCAAACCCCAAAGAAAAAACCATATTCCCTGCAGATCCATTTTACCCCCAGATTCCTAGGACTTCGTAATGAGACATTTGCATAACACTCCCTTTAGCGCTATCCTCGAAATACTTTAATGTATTCCTGCGGTTAAATTTTCGCCTTTCTTGAACTTGAGCAAAATTGGATGTTCTTCAAATGTCTCGTCAAGAGAAGGACTTTTTAAAAAGTCATCAGAAAAAACCAGCCCAAACTCATAAAACAGGATTTTTGGTAGCATTTTTAATTATCAGATAAAAGCCGGCAACTCCCAGCAGCCCGTAAATAACTATAAAAGCTGCAAGAGAAACTAACACCTGAGAAGAAGCGAGCGGCGATACCGCATCAGATGTTTTCATAAGGCCATAGACGATCCAGGGCTGCCTTCCCACCTCTGCCAGCACCCATCCTGCCTCGATGGCGACATAGGGCAGCGGAATAGACAACACCATTACCTTTAAATATAAAGGACTTTCAAGCAGCCTGTTCCTTCTTAACAATCCGATAATTGTAAGAAGAATAAACAGAGTTCCCAGACCCACCATTGTTCTGAAGGAAAGAAAAGGGATAAGCACCGGGGGCCTTTCTTCCCTGGGGAAATCCTTAAGCCCCTTAACTTCGGCATTAATATCGTGGTAACCAAGAAAGCTCAAAAGCCCTGGGATAGCACCGATCTCTATGAAGTTTCTTTCATTTTTCTCATCAGGAATTGCAAAAAGATTAAGGGGCGCTCTTGATGTGGTTTCCCAATGCGCCTCCATTGCGGCCAGTTTTGCAGGCTGAACCTCCGCCACGTGTACACCGTGCATATCCCCTTCGATGGCTGTGAAAATTGAAAAAATAAGCCCGAAAATTAAACCGATTCTAAAAGATCTTGTAAAAAATTGAATAGATTGTTTCTTAAGCAAATGATACGCGCTTACACCCATTACAAAAAAAGCACTTACAATATAAGCTGCACTGATTGTATGAAAGAATTGGAGAATGGCAAATTTCTGGAAAATAACAGCGGAAAAATCCGATAGTTCAGCCCTCCCATTCCGCAGTACATAACCCACAGGATGTTGCATCCAGGAATTTGCGATGATTATCCAGACGGCAGAAAGGGTTGAAGCACCTGCAATAAGCCACATTACAGCAGCGTGGGCTTTCCGGGAAATCTTTTTCCAGCCAAAGATCCAGATGCCTATAAGGGTTGATTCAAGAAAAAAGGCGGCTGAAGCTTCAATGGCGAGGAGAGATCCGAAAATATCCCCTACAAATGCAGAATAACGCGACCAGTTGGTCCCAAACTGGAATTCGAGAGTAATACCGGTGACTATTCCAAGGCCAAAATTTATCAGGAAAATCTTCCCCCAGAATTTGGTCATGGAAAGATACAGCTTGTCTCCGGTTCCGGCATATCTGGTTTCCATTATCGCAATCATAATGGAAAGTCCGAGCGTTAGCGGGACAAACAGAAAATGGAACATGGTCGCTGTTGCAAACTGCAGGCGTGACAGCATGACTAAATCCATGAATGCCTCCGGATCTGCTGAATCTTAAGCTTTCCCATCAAGTGTACATTGAGTAAAATCAATATCCTTACCGCATGAGTCGCATTTTTTCTTTTTCTCGAACTCGTCCGAAAATATTTCGACCTTTTTCCCGCATGAAGGGCATTTGCACATAAAAGACTCAAGATGCTTGAATTGCTGATATCCAGGGCAGTGCTGAGGTGTAGACATGGTATCCTCCTTAAATTAGATGGTTAATATTTTTAAAGCCCGAGTTTTTTGGCTATTTCACGGCCATAATCCTGGGCCATTGTTATTCCTCCCCCCAGGGAACTCGATTTTAACCTGAGGGAACCGCTAACCATATCCATATTGAAAATATTCTTCATAGTGTTAAAAATGCGATCCGGCGCTTCGCCACTCCAGCCGAAAGCGCCAAAAGAACCGCCTTTCTTTCCCGCAAGATTTGCCTTTTCTGCAAGGAATAAAAAAGTCTTCATACCCTGCATCATATCCCCGTGATATGTTGCTGATCCGAACACATAGGCATCATATCCGTCGAGAGCGCTTTCATTTTTTATTTCATTAACATTAAACAGAGAAACTTCGGCCCCTGAAAAGCGCAGGCCTTCTCCAATAAGTTCAGCTATCCGCTTGGTTTCACCTGTTCTTGTTGTATATATAATTATAGCTTTTGGCATGGCCACCTATCACTCCTGCAAGGGAGAGGGAGCATAACTTACTGCTATGTCCCCCCCAGTTGGTTAATCTTCAATGTTATTTTATTCTAGGGTCAACCCCTTCAATTTGACAATCCGGAGTATAGCATGTGTTATCAAGAAATTCACATTTTTCCTTACATGACGGGCATTCGTTTGGTGGTGCGTCAGCCTCGAGAGTATATCCGCAGTTTTTGCATTTCCAGCTTGACATTATATCACCCCCTTTATGCTTTCCACAGACCATGAACATTGCAGTATTCACGGGCAGCAACTTCTTTTGCATCTACTGTAAAAAAGGCTTCAGGAGCCTGCCCCGGATTAAGGAACTGCCGGTAAACTTTGCCGTCTGCTATGATATCGATCCACTCGATAAAATGTTTTTCTTCCATTGGATGAGCGACGCTTCCAACTTTGACTTTTATGCCCCCTGATGTTTTTTCTATAACCGGAACATGTTTTTCTTTTGAAGCATCGACGGTGTTTTCAACCATAAGCTTCATGGGTTTTCCGCAACATACAAGCTGGCCTACACTCCCGTGCAAAACCTCCACGATATTGCCGCAAACTTCACATTTGTAAACTTCAAGTCTTTTTGCCATGTTAACTCCTTTCCTGATAGAAATAATAATGTTGTTCAGGTGTATTTATTGATTGTGTTTACGCTGCTATAAAATTAATAATTTTCTCCAAGCAGTTCAAAATGCGCTTTTGGATGAGCGCATGCCGGACATAAACCAGGCGCTTCATTTCCTTCATGAAGATATCCGCAGTTACGACACCGCCAGACTGTCTTTCCCTTTCTTTTAAAAACACTGCCTGCTTCAATATTAGCTGCAAGATCCCTGTACCTTTTTTCATGCTGTTTTTCTGCCACGGATATTTTTTCAAATACAACAGCAATTGCTTCAAAACCTTCTTCCCTGGCAGTTTTAGCGAAAGAGGGATAAAGATTTGTGTGTTCATGTTTTTCACCTGCCGCCGCAGCTTTTAGATTTTCAAGAGTGGTTCCTATTTTTCCGGCTGGAAAGGATGCGATGATTTCAGCTTCTCCGCCTTCCAGAAAATTAAAAAATCTTTTGGCATGCTCTTTTTCCTGGTTTGCCGTTTCTTCAAAAATAAATGCTATCTGATCAAAGCCTTCTTTTTTTGCCTTGCTTGCGAAATAGGTGTAGCGGTTGCGGGCCTGGGATTCACCCGCGAAGGCTGCAAGAAGATTTTTTTCAGTTTTTGTTCCTTTGATTTGTGCCATTTTTCAACCCCCGCGAATTGGT
>JAHJRK010000003.1 GCA_018830925.1 Pseudomonadota bacterium | reverse complement strand
TGATTTCGATATTGCACATATTGAGTGATTTATCTATGTTGTCCATAAATCAGCATTTGTAATAAGGAAATGATTTATTTCCGGTCATCATAAAGGGTTCCGTTTTAAAACCCGGACCGAATTATTAAAAAAGGAGGCCGATATGACAATCGATCGACTTGTTTTGGCTTTTGCCGGAAGTTTTATATTAATCAGCCTGATTCTTTCTCATTTTCACAGTCCATACTGGCTGTGGTTTACGGCTTTTGTCGGCGCGAATCTCCTGTAGTCTGCTTTCACAGGGTTCTGTCCGCTTGCAAAAATTCTGAAATCTCTTGGTATAAAGCCAGGGAATGCTTTTAATTGAACCAAAACAACGAGCCAATTTCCCGCAACTTGCTGCCGGGAACTTCAAAAAATATGGTTCAGGCATAATCTTTTTTTCTTAGCATCAGGCGAGGCCTCTCTGATTGAAGAAAAGCCCTTGACAAATTTATTTTACTTATATAATTAAAAAACAGCCTGTTAATAAGGTTTTAATTTTTATTAATCAATGATTGTATGCAGGGGAAAAATGAGTTTTAGTCTCTGGTGCTGGTGGTGGCAGAAATTTTAAAGCCGGCCGGCCAGTCTGAATACAAAATATAATTTTTCAGAGCCTTGGGCGGCTTTATGCCAAAGACGCGGATGCAGCCCATGGCTCTTTTGATTTTAAAAGCCTGGGTTGCTGAAACCCCGGCTTTTTTTATTGATTATGGAGGTATGAGTGGGAAGAAAAAAATTGATGCTGGGCAATGAAGCCATAGCACAAGGGCTTCTTGAGAATGGTTGTGCTATCGCTACTTCTTACCCGGGAACTCCGGCTTCGGAGATCCTTGCGTCACTTGCGCGGATAAAGGAAATGAACTCTCTTCCCGTACATTCCCAGTGGGCAGTGAATGAAAAGGTCGCCTTCGAGATCGCCTATGCCGGATGCATGGCGGGACTGAGAACCGCCGTCAGTATGAAACAAGTAGGCCTTAATGTGGCGTCAGACCCTCTCATGAGTGCTGCATACATGGGCGCAAAGGGCGGTTTTATCGTGATAAGCGCAGACGATCCGGGGCCTCATTCCTCCCAGACCGAACAGGACAGTCGTCTTATGGCAATGATGGCAAAAATTCCTGTTCTTGATCCTGATTCTCCGGCTCAGGCGAAAGAGATGATATCAATTGCTTATGAACTTTCGGAGACTTTTGAAATTCCCGTGATGCTTCGTCCTACCACAAGAGTATGTCATTCGCGCCAAGATATCCGTGCTAAGAATTTCGGCTCATTTGAGAGAAAGGCTGATTTTAAAAAAGATCCGGCAAGATGGGCTGCAACACCTAAATTCCGCTTTAAGCTTCACACCGAGCTTGAGAAAAAGCTTGAAAAAATCGCGGCCTTCAAAAAGACCACTCCTGTAAAACTGAATAAAAAAGCTGTTTCCAGAAAAGCAGTTATTGTATCAGGAGTTGCCGCAGCACATACAAGGGAAATAATGAATGCTCTTGGTTTGTGGGATAAAATTCCTGTTTTCCAGGTAATCCAGCCGTATCCTCTTCACAGGAATTTCATATCCTCTGTTTGTATAGACTATGATGAAGTCCTTGTCATAGAAGAGACAGTGCCTGTGATAGAAATGCAGATTGCGGACAGGACCAGGGTAAGAGGCAAACTTAACGGTTTTGTTTCCAGAGTTGGAGAAATTCTGCCTGAAGCAATAGAGCAGATGTTATGTGACTTTGCAGGTCTAAAGGCAGATAAAATAGCCGTCCAATCTCAGCCGGGAAGGCGCCCGACGCTTTGCGCGGGATGCCCGCACAGGGCGAGTTTCTTCGCAATAAAAAAGGCTGCTCCGAAAGGAATATATACCAGTGATATAGGTTGTTATACTCTGGGGCTTAACCTCGGCGCGGTTGATACTGTTTTGTGCATGGGTGCCGCAATCAGTCAGGCCGAAGGTTTCTATCATGCATTTAAGAATGAGAGCAAAAGGCCGGACATAGTTGCGACAATAGGCGATTCGACTTTTTTTCATGCAGGCATTCCGGCACTGATAGATACCGTGGTGCAGAAGGTGCATTTCACGCTGGTGATTCTGGACAACAGGACTACCGCTATGACCGGGAATCAGCCGACGCCTGCTTCAGGATTCGGCGCTTCAGGGGAACCGCTTGAACCTGTCGACATCGAAGCGCTTGTCAAAGGATGCGGGGTTAAATTCTGTAAAACCGGCGATCCCTGTGAAATCAAAGAATTTATTTCGCTTGTCAAAGAGGCGGTTTTGTATGCGAGGGATAAAGGGCCTGCGGTTGTTATTGCGAGACACCCGTGTCTTATAGGCAGGAAGAGTAAGGATAAGCAGGCAAAAAAAATCTTTGTCGAAATTACGGATGCCTGTGAGGGGTGTGAGTATTGCATCAGGCATTTTGAATGCCCGGCTATTATTTTTGACAATAATAAAAAGCGGGCAGATGTAGATCCTCTTCTTTGCAGCGGATGTGGCGTATGCGTGCATGTGTGCCCAAAAAAGGCGATAGTAATGAAATAAGGATTCGAGGGTTCAAGGGTTCGAGGATTCGAGAGAAGAATCTGAAATAAGGAGTTTTTTGTGGGAAAGTCGATCAATCAACAAATTGTTATAAGTGGAGTAGGGGGCCAGGGCGTTCTTTTCATTACAAGGCTTCTTGCCGAAGCAGCCATAATGAATGGCTGTCAGGTTTTTACTTCTGAAACTCATGGAATGGCACAAAGAGGCGGAACAGTACTATCTCACCTTAAAGTCGGAGAATTTTCCAGCCCCCTGATAAGGCCGTTTCAGGCGGACGGTCTTATTGCGCTAAAGCCTGAAAATATCCTGCAACACGATTCATTTTTAAAAAAAGGGGCTTGGATTTTTGTAAACAGCGGCAAAAAGCCTGATATTGGTTTTGATGCCCATGCAATTGATGCGGACGCTCTTTCCCTGAAAGCGGGGAATCCTAAAGCCGTTAACCTTGTTCTTCTGGGATTTGCGCTTAAAAGAGAAAAAGTAAGGCAGGGAAAGAATAAAGGTTTGTTCTGCACCTTTGAAGATATAAAGAGAGTTCTTGCCGTGCAGCATAAAGGAAATAAAGAGATGCTTGACGCTTCGGTGAGAGCGCTTGAAACAGGTTACAAGGTTTCTGTAAAATAATTTCGAGGAGTTATTCAATGAGTTTTATTCCATATGATCTAACAGCGGATAAATTAATAAATATTCAGGAAGAAGGACTTAAATGGACCGTTTCACATGCTTATTCCAATTCCCTTTTTTACAGGAATAAACTGGACGATGCAGGTATCAAGCCGGATGATATCCGGTCGCTTGAGAATCTTGAACAACTTCCTTTTACAGACAAGGAAGATCTGCAAAGCGGATATCCTTTTCCGCTCCGCTCGGTTCCTTTTAATGACATTGTCCGGGTTCATGCCTCTTCAGGCACTACCGGCAAACGGAAAGTGCTCTGCTAC
>JAHJRK010000459.1 GCA_018830925.1 Pseudomonadota bacterium | reverse complement strand
GCTCATATTATCGTCCTTTCTTGGTTTGGCAAATCTAAGAAGATAATAGAGCACTTTCTTTTTTAAATCAATATGTTATTTAGTATTAAGGCTGTTTTTTTAAGAATAATTCGCTCAATTCGAGACTTTTGAAATTACCTCATAATATTTAATATCCAGTTCTGAAAAAAATCTGTCATTCAGGTTGCCTGTTTTTTTACTCCAATATTTATATAAAATCAAATAAGTTCTGTTGATGGCCTGAGTAGAATGTGTTTATTATCGAGAAAAGTGTATTGCGTGAATCTGTAATTGATTTGCAGAGGAAGCTTTCCGGAACACCTATAACATCTGAAGTTTTAAAATCTGAATATCTTATGATATCCGGATAACAGGTGCGGATCGCTAAAGAAAAACATTTAAGGAGATGTGCGGAGTATCCGGGGCATTTCTGTTGCTCCCGTTTCAGATGTCGTTTCTCGGATATGTCAATCTGTCTGTCAGCACCACCAATCAATTGTACAACGTTGTGGCAATTCCCAGCGGCTGTTATCGCTTACTTATTTCCAAAACCCGTCAAGTAGTTGAAATCTCTTATATCTGAATATCTGTGAAAAACAGCATGTTTTCCTGTGCAGATGGAAAGAGAAATCGCTTAATATCTGTTAATCGGCATGAAGCACAACGGAAAAACAGTTGAATAACGCCCAAATCCTATCCCCTTCTTTTATATTAAGGCGTTGACTGCTTTCTGTGGTGACAATGGAACATAATTCGGTCCCATCCGGAATGCGGACAACATATTCCGTGTTGATCTCACCTCTGTTAATTCGCGCTATGATGCCATTGAATCGGTTTTCGGCAGTACATTCCGGCTCTCCATCACCCTGCTGTAAAATGACCCACGGTGCCTTGACCTCAGCCGTGATCAGCATGCCTGATTTCAAACCGAGCCGCTCAACACTATCGTTGGTGATCACCGTGGTAACTGATTGCCCTCCTGTTGTGGTCAACTGAACTCTGGTCTGTATGTCACCTCGATGGATCATCTGAATTTTTCCGAAAAAGGAGTTTCGCGCACTGGTTTTTCTGGAAGACTCCTTTTCCAGGAAGAATCTTGTTACCTGCCTGATTTCGTCTTCAGAAAAAGAAATATAGGAAGATGTCAGATTAGGTGTCGAATGGCCCAACAGCATCTGAACTGCCTGCAAGGGCATATTACTCTGCATCAACTCAACGGCCCTAGCCTTGCGGATCATCTCGGGACCGCCCAGGTGCTTGGAAAATCCGCACGCCTTAGCTCTTTCGTAGAATTTACGGCGCACAAAGCCGGGATCGACGTCGAACAAGTTCTGCAAAGAGTCCCTGAAAGCCGGATCTGCAAGCGTCGATTGAATTTCGTCAAACAGGGCTTCTGAGATTTGAACCTCTCTTAGACCCGGCTTCGGGGTATTGGCAGCGCCGCGAAAACAGACCGATTTCTGTTCAAGATCGATGTCGTCGAATGGATTAAGAGCAAGAAGCTCATTCAACTTGGCTCCAGTATAACGGATCAGCAGAAATATAATCAAAATTCGCCTGCGGGACAAACGCACGTCAGCGCGTGGTGAGCCGTCGGCCCACTCACGAAAAGATCGCTCAAGCAGGTCAAGTTGGATGTAATCTAAGCATTTGTTCTCATCCGGTATCGAAACGATTCGCCCGTAGTTCATGCTGTCTGATGACGACAAGGCCTTGTCTGCAGGTATCTTAGTATTTAAATCTCCTTTTTTAGAATCCATACGACCTTGCTTAAATGAACTATACCTGATTCTTTAAAGTTGATGTTTTTGTATGACTTTTTAAGAAGCTGTCGGAATTCGTTTCTGGTTATTTCTAACATACCAGCTAAATAAAACAATACCGTAAAAACCATCTTGACACCCGCTTGAAAGACCTGATATATTAACACGTAAATTATATTATTCGTGTTAGTAATGTCAATCCGAAATTATCCAAGGAGGCTGTTTTGTTTTTTCAAACTGCCGGAATTGAAGTCTCCATCTGGGTTCCCCCTCTGGTTGCCTTTGTGATTTCCTTTTTTACATCCATGGGCGGAGTATCCGGGGCATTTCTGTTGCTCCCGTTTCAGATGTCGTTTCTCGGATATGTCAATCCGTCTGTAAGCGCCACCAATCAGCTGTATAATGTCGTAGCAATCCCCAGCGGCGTTTATCGTTACTACAAGGAAGGCCGCATGGTCTGGCCTTTGACCTGGGTAGTGGTTATCGGTACCCTGCCGGGTGTTCTTATAGGCGCTATCGTTCGCGTTGCCTATCTACCCGATGCTAAAAATTTCAAACTCTTCGCTGCCGGAGTGCTGCTTTATATCGGCGTTAGAATGATTAAGGACCTGACGCAAAAAAACGCGGGCAGTGCAGACAAAGCCGCCAGTGAAAAGCGATTTCAAGAACTTGTGCGAAATTATCGCAAACAAAATGATCCATCAAAAACAGCGAATCAGGAAACCCTCCCGGCCATTAAAGTCACCCATTTCAATCTTAGAAGGCTGGGGTATACCTTTTACGGCGAGTCGTTTGATGTTTCATTCTGGGGCATATTTGCCCTCAGCTTCATCGTTGGGATCGTTGGCGGCATCTACGGCATTGGCGGCGGCGCCATTATCGCCCCTTTTTTTGTAACGTTTTTTGGACTGCCCGTTTATACCATTGCCGGCGCCGCGCTGATGGGCACCTTTATCACTTCTGTTGCAGGGGTGGCTTTTTATCAGGCCATTGCTCCATTTTATCCCAACCAGTCGGTTGCGCCTGATTGGCTTCTGGGTGTCCTGTTCGGCCTGGGCGGAATGGCCGGCATGTATCTTGGAGCGCGATGTCAGAAATTTGTTCCGGCCAAGGTCATTAAGTGGATGCTTGCTGTCATTATCACCTTTACCGCCATAAAGTATGCCGCTTCATTTATCGGATTTTAGTAAGTCAGATCGATTATTTTAGCTCCTTTAGTCAGACGCATGGGCGTCATGTTGTATAAATTGTCCAGCAAGGCGACCTTGAATGAGGCCGGGCCCCTGGCCTCTGTGGCTGCCATCTCCGCCGCAAGACCGTAGTAAGCCAGGGCGGTCGCCGCAGCGATCAGGTAATCTTGCTCCACCGCGCAAAAGGCGCCGATAATAGCAGTGGACATGCAGCCTGTTCCGGTGTTGGTGGAAAGCAAGGGATGACCGTTATCCACGCCAAGTACCCGTTCGCCGTCGCTTAAGATATCGCGCGCACCGGTGATCGCCACCACTGTCTTGTATTGTTTGGCCAGGGTCATGGCTGTTGCCACGGGATCATCCAGGCCGCGAATGCTTTCCACGCCCCTGACTTCCCCTCCGGCTCCGGCTATTGCGCCGATCTCGCCGGCGTTGCCCCGCAGAACCGCGACTTGCAATTCACGTAATAACCGCAAACCGCTTTCCGTCCGCAATTTAGTGGCACCTGCCCCGACCGGATCTAAAACAATGGGGATCATCCGCTCATTTGATCTGCGTCCGGCAATGAGCATCGACTCTATCCATTCCGATGTAAGGGTGCCGATGTTTAATACCAACGCGCTTGCCAGGCCGGCCATTTCGGCCACTTCTTGCGGCGCATGGGCCATGACCGGCAATGCGCCTGCGTGCAGGGTCACGTTGGCCGTATCATTCATCACCACCATATTGGTGATGTGGTGGACCAAAGGCCGATTGGAACGAATAAGTTCGAGTGCCTGCCCTGCGCGTTGCGCATATTCTTTTTGTTCGAGTGTCATATACCTGATCTCCTTATTGAACCGAAACAGTAAACGCATTCTCCGCTGCCTGAGTCGGGCTGCATGGATTTATGGAATAATATCAGCATTGCCGCAGCAAAAAGAAAGCCGCAAGAAGTAACAGTCCTGCAAAAACGGCAATCCAGTCTGCCGCGCGCATTTTATAATCCTTAAGAAATGTTCTTCCCGGGCGTCCGAAACCGCGGGACTCCATTGCTTCAGCAAGCTCTTCCGCAAGGCGGATCGACTGAATAAACACCGGTATTAATAACACATGAAAATACCGGATGGCTTTTAATCCTTGTCCGATCGGAATACCTCTTGAGCGCTGGGCATCGAGCACGTTTCCGGCTTTGCGTGCCATAACCGGAACAAACTGCAAAGAGACGCTCATGACAAAAGCGACAGGATACGGCATCCCAGCCTTTACAAGCGTATTTCCCAGATCCTCGGGCGATGTTGAAGTGAAAAAGGCGAAAAAAACCGAGGCGATGTTTACAAGTTTGAATCCCGCAATAAATGCGGATTTTCCATCTGAAGACCACCAGACAAGAGCGCTGAAAAATATTGCCATCAAGGCAACGGCTTTAAACCAGCGCAAATACTCTTTTGTTTTTCCTGCAATAAGAACAAGAAACAGAATAAACACCCATTCGAAAATAAGCGGAAGAAGTTCGTATGAAAATACGACAAGGATGACGTAAAAAACTGAAAGGAGAAGTTTTGTTCTCGGATCAAACGTCATCTTTCATCCTTTCAGCAGGCAGAAGGCCCGCAAGCCGCATAGCCGTTTTATCGGAGATTACCTTGCCGGGCGTTCCCTCGGAAATTATTTTACCCTTTGACATGAGGAGAAACCGGTGAGCGTTTTGTTTCGCAAATAAAATATCATGGGTTGCAAGAATAATGGAAACTCCGTTTATCGCAAGTTCCGATAAAAATGCGGAAAGGGAATGACGAAATCGGGCATCCTGTCCTGCCGTAGGTTCATCGAGAGCAAGAACGGCCGGTTTTGAGGCAAGGGCTGAAGCAAAGGCAACACGTTTCTTCTCTCCCCCGCTCAGTCTGTAAGGCGCGCGTTTTAATAATTTTTCAAGGTTGAAAAGATCAATCAGTTTCTTTATCCATTTTTCGTCATAACAATTGAGAGCAACGGCTCCCGCCGATATTTCCTCCAGCACGTTAAGCCTGAAAAACTGGTTGTCCGGGTTCTGAAAGGCTATTCCGGCATAACGTGCAAGTTCCGGAATTTTCTTTTGCGACGTGTCAAATCCCATGAGAGTGATTTTTCCTTTATCCGGCCGGTAAAGTCCGTTTATGTGCTTCAGAAGCGTAGTCTTTCCTGCTCCGTTTGCTCCCAGAAAGGCGACGCACTCTCCTTTACGCAGAGTGAAACTGATATCTTTCAGAAGCGGAGAGCCGTTTTTTGAAAAAAAGATATTTTCGGCGGAAAGAACCATTTCGGCTATGGGCGGCGG
Source organism: Pseudomonadota bacterium (assembly GCA_018830925.1). Taxonomy (GTDB): domain Bacteria; phylum Desulfobacterota; class Desulfobacteria; order Desulfobacterales; family RPRI01; genus RPRI01. Next base: position 854 of record JAHJRK010000459.1, on the reverse strand, counting down.
GGCGGAAATTTCGATTTTATCCTCCCAGGGTTCATAAAGAGGAAATTCAAGGCCGTATTCTTTTACATGGTGCGGCAGCAGCAGCGCCGGGGGCGAGTCAATTACAATACATCCATCGTGAATAACTGTTACGCGATCAACATCAGGGAGTGTGTAATGGAGGCGGTGTTCTGCGATAACGATGCATACCCCCTGATTGCGGATCTCCTTTAAAGCGCAGCGGACTCTCTGCACGTTCGAAGGATCCAGATTCGCGTAGGGCTCGTCGAGCACAATTAATTTTGGCGACAGCGCGGTTGCAGCCGCTATCGCAACAAGTTGTTTTTCGCCGTCCGAGAGGGTATGGGGATTACGGTAAAGAAGATCCTCAATGGAAAGTTTTTCCGCAGCCCGCGTTACTCTGCTTTTTATTTCAGACGGCGCAAGCCCCAGGCTTTCAAGACCAAAGGCAATTTCATGTGCTGCTGTGCTGCAAAAAAGCTGTGCTTCAGGATTTTGAAAGACCATTCCGACAAGTTCAAGCATATCTCCAACTGTCCGGATGGTAGTGACGACACCGGCTATCCGTACATATCCTTCTATAGAGCCGCCGTAAAAATGAGGAATAAGGCCGTTTAGTGTGCGGCACAGGGTCGATTTTCCGGAGCCGCTCGCCCCGCAAAGGAGAATATATTCATTTTCCCCGGCAATAAGATTTATACCGTTCAAAACAGGGGAAGCCGTTTCTTTCCGGTAGGAATATTTAAGGCTGCTTATTTTTATAGTATGAGAGTAATGCATCAGTCCTTATAATCTTCAGGATACAGAATATCCGCCCGGAACAATGCTTTAACAGATATGACTCCAAGGATTGC
>JAHJRK010000458.1 GCA_018830925.1 Pseudomonadota bacterium | reverse complement strand
ATGCTGTAGCCATAGCTCGTCGTGAAGCAGACAAGCGTGGCTTTACGAAGCAAAGCGGTAAGTTAGTTCAGATCGTTACTGATGGTGACAACGATCTGGATCGCTATATAGGAGAAGAAGAATTTTTTCCTGAAGCTATTCACACCATAGACGTTTTCCATGTTACGGAATATCTTTGGGAAGCAGGAAGGTGTCTTTATAAAGAGGGCAGCGACGAACTGGTTGAATGGGTCGATGCTCAAAAGGAAGCCCTTTATGATGGTCGAGTTTCAGAGATTATAAAGGAAATTAACAGACTCCTTGGCTTACTCCCCAAGCGTGGTCCAGACATGAAGAACCGCAGACAACGCTTAGGGAAAATAGGCGCTTATCTCGATAAGCGCCGTGACAAGGTGGACTACAAGTCTCTGCGAGAGCAAGACTTGGAAATTTCATCAGGAACTGTAGAGGGAGCTGTTAATTATGTTATCGCCAAGAGATTTGACAGTGGGGGAATGAGATGGATTAAAGAACGAGCAGAAGCCCTGCTCCAACTTCGCTGCATAGAGGTAAATGACGATTGGGACGCTTTTATCTCATTCGTTCATGATAAAACAAGCAAACAAGCCCAACAAAGAAGGAAGAATTTCTTTCTGAAATCCAGTGCGCCTGCACCACTCCCAACGTATGGAATTAATTGATGTTCTGGACGAAAGGAGGTGATAGATGAGAGTATCTGCACCCAAATGATTTAATGCTGTTGTCTGCTCTTTTTATCTCGTCCATAACCTGCTTCCTCTACCATAGAAATCGGCACCTTAGAGATTAAAGTTTAACATATTTATCATTTCTTGTCTATTAAATTTTTCTTGAACCTATAGGAAATCATACCTTTTAAAAGTCAATCCGTCATTTATCGAATTCTTTCAATCCTTTTCCAATAAACTTATCGATAAGACACTCGAAGAAATGCACGATAAGAGCAGGCTTTATAGTGGCACAGATAAACTTCTTTTTACCACCCCTGTCGGTGAACTCGCCACGAAAGGGGTGGTAACCGCCTCGCATGATATATCCATAAAAGAGGCGGCGGTGATAATGTCTGCGAAAGGGATCAGTTCCCTTATATTGGTTGAATCAAATGGCTCACCAGTTGGTATCGTTACGGACAGAGACCTGAGAAATAAGGTTGTCTCAAAGGGCCAAAGTATTACAGACAGGGTGAGCAGCATTATGGGCGGACCCATTATTAAAGCAGAATCACATGATTATTGCTTTGAGGCAATTCTTGTTATGATTCATCACAACATACACCATTTACTCATAACAGACCATGGAAGGCTTAAGGGTGTGGTAACAAATCATGATTTTATGATGCTTCAGGGCACATCGCCGATAACCATCGCCAAGGAAATAAAGAGCCAGAGCTGCGTTAGCGGACTTATCCCGATAGCTAAAAAAATAAACGGCATAATTACTCTTCTTTTAAAGGAAGGCGCCAGAGCAAGCAATATCACGCGAATAGTCACAGAGATTAACGACATGCTGGTCAAAAGGATCATAGAGATTGCCGAAAGGGAATGTGGGGAACCTCCCCTGTCATACTGCTGGATTGTCTATGGCAGTGAAGGAAGAAAGGAACAGACATTCAGAACGGATCAGGACAATGCCCTCATTTATGAAAATCCAAAGACAAAAGAGGAGGCAGATGCCGCCGAGGAATATTTTATCAATTTCACCGGGTTTATTAAAGATTCGCTTACCAAATGCGGATTCCCTCTTTGCTCCGGTGATTATATGGCCAGTAATCCGAAGTGGCGACAGCCAATTAAGGTTTGGAAAGAATATTTTACCAAATGGATAGTTACTCCTACCCCGGAGGCCATTTTGTTCTCTGTCATCCTCTTTGACTTTCGACCGGTTTACGGCAACTTCACGCTTGCCAACAGCTTAAAAGAACACCTGATAGAGACACTAAAAAATCATGACATCTTTCTTAAGCAAATGGCGGATATGACCGTAAAGGTCAGGCCTCCACTTGGTTTTTTCAAGACATTTGTAGTTGAAAAGAGCGGCGAACATAAGGATGAACTTAATTTAAAATTTAAGTGTCTTGCCCCGTTGATTAATATCGCCAGGCTCTTTGCCTTAGAAAAAGGGATAAGAGAGACCTCAACCATTGAAAGGCTTGAGGCACTTAAAGACAAACATAGCCTGGCCAAGGAATTTGGTGATGAGCTTGAGCAGGCCTTTGAATTTATAAATCTCTTGAGAATCCATCACCAGTTTAATCAAATCGAGGCTGGCCTTTCTTCCGATAATTTTATTGATTTAAAGAAGCTTAGCAATCTCGAGAAAAATACACTTAGGGTGTCCTGTCATCTTATCTTGAAGGTGCAGGATTCGATAAGCAAAGAATACAGCCCGGGGATGGTGATTTAGTGCTTCGGGCAATAAGGCGTTATATAAAGGAAAGGACCGGGCCACAACCCGATTCGAAACATCTTGACAGGCCGATCGATGAAGTGCACTATCTTGTTTTTGATACGGCGCTTACCGGGCTCAAACTGAAAAAAGATTCTATTGTCTCTATTGGCGCGGTGAAAATGGCTGGAGGAAAAATAGAAATAGGAAATACCTATTACCGGCTTGTAGCGCCAAGGACCGACCTGACCGGACAGAGTGTTATCATCCACGGTATTACTCCATCCGAGGTTTCGAAAGAGCCGGATATAGACACACTCCTGCCGGAATTTCTCGGTTTCTGTGGAAACAGCATTATTGTTGGGCACTTTATATCAATTGATCTGGGCTTCATCAATAAGGAAATGATGCAACTATACGGGTCACCGATGAAAAACCAGGCTGTAGGTACCTTTATCCTTTACCAGTGGATAAAACAGAATGAGGAAGAACCTTGCGCCTATCATGAGTCCGGACAGGAGGATATAAGTCTTTCTGCCCTGGCGGATAAATACGGCATCTCTGTGAGCAGCGCTCACAATGCCTTAGATGATGCCTATGTTACGGCCCAGATTTTTCAGCGATTTATCAGTGTTCTGCCAGGGCTTGGAGTCCGTAATCTCAAAGATCTCTTAAGAATAGGGAAACCATTAAAATCAAAATAGCAAATAATCTCGGATAAAAATTCCTTTTTGAGAAAATTTCAAGGGCAATTAAAACCTTGTTCATGTGAAAGCAGGAATTTACCCATCTCCCCCTTGAATTGCGACTCGCTCACAAGGTAAGTTGCTTTCAAAAGGACTAAAAAGGTCTTTAGTAATTTACATAAGGAACTAATTTTTTCCGAGGAGGTTTAGGATTCTAAAGGAGGTGATATACAAGATAAAAAATTTGCAGCTTAAGGTAAAATAATCTTTAAAAAGGAGGATTCTTATGGCAACGAAACATAATTTCAAGGCTTACTGGAAGGAGAATCTCAGGTATGTGAGCATTCTTCTGGTAATCTGGTTTGCTGTCTCGGGTCTTTGCGGGATTATTCTGGCAGACATCCTTGACAATATTCATTTGTTTGGATTTCCCTTAGGTTTCTGGTTTGCCAATCAGGGGTCAATGATCATCTTTGTGATGCTCATCTTTGTCTATCTTGGGCTAATGAATAGATTAGAT
>JAHJRK010000457.1 GCA_018830925.1 Pseudomonadota bacterium | reverse complement strand
TTCTGCTCGAAAGGAAGCACTATATTAAGGCCGATCGATTTTCCGCCGGCTTCAGCAGCGCCCTTGTTTGCCGCTTCCATAACTCCGCCCCCGCCTCCCGTTATTACCGCATAATTGTTTTTGGCAAAAAGGGCGGCCAGCATTTCGGTTTTTTTGTATATCGGATCATCAGGTTTTATTCTTGCTGAACCGAAAATACTCACAGCAGGTCCGACTTCGTGCAGAGCCTCAACACCGTCAACGAACTCACCCATAATCTTGAAAATGCGCCACGATTCAGTAATCGAAAATTCATTGATAAGAAACTGTTTTTCCATTTTTTCCTGTTTCGGCTTAAAAATGTTACTCTTGTAAAAAGTCTGAATTTTTACCGGCAAACTGCCGGCAAAATCAAACTCCTCATGTTTTACCGTCAAAACCTATCGTAACTTTTCCTTCTTCGACTATCACAGGAATTTTGCGCACGCCATTAGAATATTTCAGCATTGAATCAATCTTTTTGCTGTCGGATATCACACTGATATAATCAAAATCTTTCCCGCTTTTCAGATACGCTTCACGAGCGGCGGTTGTAAAAGGTCAGGTATCCTTTCCAAAGATAAGTATTTTCTCTGCCATAATCTCCTCCAGGACTATAAAAGGTAAGAAAACAAAATCGCAATATAAAGTAATTGCCGGAAAATTATGTCTTTTTAGTACCAGCAATTTTCAGCAATGTCAATGATTGCACATTGACATTGCCGGCATGTGTTGTTAGTATTTCACTCAAATGATTGAAGCGCTCCGCCGCAAGCAGCAGAGAATACGCTCGCTGTTTCGGTTCGAAATGCCCAAAAGAACAGTTGGCCTTTTTTCCTTCTTTAAGGCTTTATTTAAAAGCGTCTTTCTTATGAATGATTTACTGATTCTATGAACAAAGAGTCTTGCGGTTTATTAATGAGTGTCATTATAAAAAACGAACTTGGGTTGCATGCAAGAGCTGCCGCAAAGATCGCAACTCTTGCAGGGAAAGCTGAAGACAAGATATGGCTTATAAAAGACGGCGAAAAGGTGGATGCCTCAAGCATAATCGATATTCTTTCTCTCGGCTGCTCCAAGGGAACCGAGATAACACTTGCAGCAGACAGCAAAACAGATTTCGATCTGTTAAGAAACATTATAATAATGGCTGAAAATGGATTTGGGGAATAATTTCAAAAATGCCTGATAATATAATAAATGAAGAGATAAGGCTGAACGGTGTAGGGGCTTCTCCCGGCATCTGTATAGGGAAAGCATACCTTGTTGATAAAGAGGGCGTCGAGGTGGTCGAGAAATATTTTATCGACAGGCAAAACCTGGACGGCGAGATAAAACGTTTTAAGGCCGCTGTAAAAAATGCCATTAATGAGCTCCGGTCAATAATAGAAAATGTTCCCGAGGAGGTACGCCGGCATACCGGCATTCTTGAAACCCATGTTGCACTTCTTAAAGATAAGATGCTTTTCGACAAAACCATAGAAATCATAAAAAATGAAAGCGTCAATGCCGAATGGGCGCTAAAGAAGGTTGTAGATGATATTAAGGTGATGTTTCAAAACATATCCGACTCCTATCTCAAGGAGAGGTCTGATGATATTACCCATGTTTCAGACCGCATCATGAAATTTCTCGTAGGGTCGGAAGATGTCAATATAGGCAAAATTGACAAGCGTGTGATTCTGGTCGCAAAAGACCTCTCGCCTGCCGATGCAAGCCAGATTCAGCTCGATAAGGTAATGGGTTTTATAACCAACCGCGGAGGAAAGGCTTCCCATACGAGCATAATTGCGCGCACCCTCGAAGTTCCGGCGGTTCTTGGAGTGGGTAATGCAACAAAAAGAATAAATAACGACGACACCATAATCATAGACGGATCAACGGGCGTTGTCATCATTCATCCTTCCGATCAGACATTAAGCGAATTCATAAAACTCAAAAGAGAGCATGAAGAGCACAAGGCATATCTGTCGCGGGGAAGCCATCTCAAGGCGGAAACTCTTGACGGATTGAGTCTGCATGTCATGGGCAACATAGAGCTTCCCGAAGAGGTCGTATCAGTCCTGGATCACGGCGGAGACGGGATAGGCCTTTACAGAACCGAATTCCAGTATCTGACCCGAAGCGATTTTCCGGGTGAGGATGAACTATTCGATAAATACAAGGATGTTGTTGAAGTGATGGCGCCAAGACCCGTGACGATCCGAACGCTAGACATAAACGGAGACAAGGCAATTTCATCTTCAAACGGCTCCGATGAAGTCAATCCCGCACTGGGGCTTCGCGCCATAAGGTATTGCCTTAAAAGACCCGATATTTTCAGGACACAGCTGAGAGCGATATTGAGAGCCGCGGCATTCGGAAATGTCAGGATCCTTATCCCGATGATATCGAGCATAGATGAAATCCGAGATACAAAAAGGCTCCTGAACGAGGCTGCGGATTCGCTTGAAAAAGAAGGAAAAATCTATAATAAAAACATTGAATTCGGCATAATGATAGAAGTCCCGTCTGCGGTCATAATGGCGGATGTTATGGCACAGGAAACCGATTTTTTCAGTATAGGCACAAATGACCTTATC
>JAHJRK010000066.1 GCA_018830925.1 Pseudomonadota bacterium | reverse complement strand
GATGTCAGTATTATGACCGGCCTTCCGACAAGATTATTGAGCTGCGGGATTTGCTGTCGTTTCGGAGGCGGTTGAAGAAAGAGGCGCGAATAGGGGACGTTCATCAATATATAAGTTGACAGCGGGATTGAAGGGTGATAGGCGAGGAATATGCCGAGAAAATCCAGGATAGATGCCGCAGGCGCAGTTCACCATGTGATTGCGCGGGGAATAGACAGAGCCGATATATTTTTCGACGATGCGGATTACAAAAGCTTTTTAAACAGGTTAGGTACTGTATTAACCAGGACAAAAACAGCCTGTTTCGCATGGGCATTGATGTCGAATCATTTTCATCTGCTGCTCCGTACCGGGAACACACCAGTCTCTACTGTCATGCGCAGGCTTCTTACCGGTTATGCAGTCAACTTCAACCGAAAGCACAAACGCTTCGGTCATCTTTTTCAGAACCGGTATAAATCGATTCTGTGTCAGGAAGATCTCTATTTAAAAGAACTGGTACGGTACATTCATCTGAACCCGCTGCGTGCGGGTATGGTTTCGGATTACAGGTCCTTGGGCCGTTATTATTATTGCGGTCATGGAGTCATACTGGGGTATTTTAAAAATGACTGGCAGGAAACGGAATACGTACTGAACCTGTTTGGCAAGAATACAAGGTCAGGCAGGAGAGGATATTCTGAATTTGTACGGAAAGCTGTTGATCAGGGCAAGCGACCCGAGCTTGCCGGAGGAGGTCTTTTACGAAGTCAGGGGGGGTGGACGGGCGTAAAGGCTCTCAGAAAAAGCGGAGATTATCAGAAAGGTGATGAGAGGATATTGGGAGACGGCGACTTTGTGATGTCTGTATTATCAAAGGCGAATGAGTCAATGGCCCGCAAGTATAATCTTAAAGCCAAGGGATATGATTTAAAGGATTTGATTGAGAGGGTAGCCGGGGTCACGGGTATAACATCTGATGAGATTATCCGCTCCGGAAGAAAACGCAATATATCCAGCGCACGGGATCTACTCTGCTACTGGGCTACCGAATATCTTAATGTCAAGCAGCGGGAGCTGGCTGAGTTATTGAATATAACTCAATCGGCGGTGAGCATGGCGGCCGAGCGAGGCCGTATACTGGCAGAAGATCTGAAATTGAATCTTGAAACATGATCAACTTATATATTGATTCCTGAGAAGTAACTCTGGAATATTCTGCCAGGGTATGCTAGGAAGAATCATGTATAAGAAAACAAACCCCCAACAAACGTTATTCGATGTAGACAATCAGTTATCCCCCACGCTGCGTGACCGATTAAAATCCTCCTGGGCTCACTTTTTCAGAAAAGAAATTCTTCCAATACTTTTGAAAAGTGAAGATCAGTATGCCATGCTGTACGGCAAAACTGGACGTCCCAACTTCAGCGTCGCGCGTCTGCTGGGACTGTGTCTGCTGCAAGAGTGGAACAACTTGAGCGATCAACAAACTCTCGATACCTTTGGTTTCGATATCCGGTGGCGATATGCGTTAGACGTCTGCGACGAAGACGATTATCTGTCCCGCCGCTCTCTGGTTGAATTCCGCCGCCGGCTGGTATCTATCGATCCGGAAATGAATCTCATTCGCAGCCTGTTTGACACTATCAGAGATTCGGCATTGAAGAAACTGAATTTGTCTTTCAGTAATCAGCGACTCGATTCCACGCTTGTTATATCCAATATACGCATACGCGGCAGACTGGATCTGTTCTCAAGTACGCTCAGGCTGTTTCTGAAGAGCCTGGATAAAGATCATTTTCAACGCATTCCCAAGCCTATTGAACAATGGTATGCCAGTGAGCCCGAAGGCTGGTTTGGATTGGGTCCGTCTCAACAAAAAGTAAAGCTTGATCAGGTGGCACACTATCTCTATGAGCTTATTGTCCTTTTTGAAAAAGATGACGATATCAAACGCAGCGAACCTTACCAGCTGCTTGAACGTCTTTTGCATGAACAATGTGAAATGCTCTCCGATAAGGATGTTGTAGAAGACACCAGGATTATATTAAAGACAAAGACCAAAGGTGAAACGCTTCAATCCCCGCATGATCCGGATGCATCTTACGGACATAAAGGCGCTGGCTATAGTGTACACATTACGGAAACCTGCCACAATCCGGGCAAACCTGAAATCATAACCGACTATGAAGTCCATGGAGCTGCCCGATCCGATATAGCTAAAATGATCCCTGTCTTAGAGCGGCTGGAATCTGCCGGATTAAAACCGGAAACACTTTTTGCAGACGGAGGATATCCTTCCGTACCTTCTGCGTTCAGGGTCATCGAACAAGATATTGATTTTATGACGCCCGTTAACCGTGGTCGGATGCCCGATGACAGGATGGGACG
>JAHJRK010000456.1 GCA_018830925.1 Pseudomonadota bacterium | reverse complement strand
CTTTTATCCGGTCAGGACGAAAAAGGATTGCTTTTTCTCGAAAGTGTCCGGGATTTTTTCAAAGACTCCTGCCGGGAATCTCTTAAAGAAAGCAATAAGTTTATAAACGCCCTTTATGGTGAACAGTGAACACATGAAATTTCGGAATCAGATCAATATTTTCACGATTTTAATCTGGCTCTGCTTTGGAGAACTTTATGCCACAGCCGGCATTGTTACGGATCAGCTTGGACGAAAAGTTATTGTTCCGGAAAACCCGCAACGGATTATATCACTGGCACCAAATATTACCGAAATCATTTTTGCTTTAAATTGCGAAAATCGCTTAAAAGGGGTAACACTCCATTGTGATTTTCCTGTTGAAGCAAAGCTGCTTCCCAAAATTGGCTCGTACGTCGGGCTGGATCTCGAAAAAATCGTCTCCTTAAAACCTGACCTGTGTATTGCGATAAAAGATGGAAACCCGAAAAACGTTATTGACCGGCTGGAATCTTTTGGAATACCTGTTTACGCCGTCGATCCGAGAAATTTGGAATCAGTCATGGAATCAATCCTTGCAATCGGCAACATTCTTGGTGCAGGCGAGAGAGCTGATATTCTGGTTCAAAAGATGCGATTCCGGATCATGCATGTCATGGATCTGGTTGCGAGAACGTCTTACAGGCCCAGGGTATTTTTCCAGATTGGTGCAGCGCCGATAGTATCTGTTGGTACCCAGACATATATACATGAACTTATTATGCTGTCTGGCGGTATCAATATAACGGCAGGGGACACACCCTACCCGCGCTTCAGCCGGGAACAATTAATCGCCCTTTCCCCGGAGGTTGTAATTATCACCTCAATGGAAAGAAGCGATGTATTTGAACAGGTCCTGGCAGAATGGAATAAATGGCCGCAGATTCCGGCAGTTCAAAATAAGCGTATATATAATGCGAATTCCGATCTATTTGATCGCCCGTCACCCCGCCTTGTTGATGGCTTGGAGGCGCTTGTTAAATTGATTCATCCCGGGCTGTCCGGGGATAAGAAATAGCTATGAATTTACATTTTCTGAAAAGGCTTCTGCCTGTTGCCTTCGCCCTGTCGGTTCTACTTGCCGTAGTCATGTTCCTGGGACTTTCCGTCGGATCAACCGGAAGTAACTTCAGTGATGTATGGCGGTCACTGCTGATGAACAAAAGTGCGGATTCTGTTCTGGAAGCAATCATCTGGAGAATCCGCTTACCCCGAGTGATACTGGCGGCACTGGTCGGAGCAACTCTTTCTTTAGGAGGGCTTGTTTTTCAGGCGCTCCTGCGAAATCCTTTAGCGGAACCTTACATACTGGGTATTTCAGGTGGGTCCGCAATTGGAGCAATTCTTGGGATTATTCTGGGGTTATCATATTTCCCGGGTGTCAGTATCATGGCTTTCACCGGCAGTATCGGCACTCTGGTATTGCTTCTTATAATGTCACAGGGGCAGGCCATTTTAAAAAAGGATTCACTTCTTTTATACGGAGTCATGGTGAATGCCTTCTGCTCGGCTGTAATTATGTTTCTGATCTCTATGACACGCGATGCCCGGCTTCATAACATAATGTTCTGGCTTATGGGAGACTTGTCAACAGCCGATATCGAACAGGTTGGTTTCCTTGCTGCGGCCCTCATGCCTTGTTTTGTCCTCATTTTCTGGCTTTCAAATATAATGAACCTGCTCCTTATGGGGAGAGATATGGCTCAAACCATGGGAGTGAATGTAAAGATCGTTACCCTGACTCTGCTCATTACCACTTCCTTCATGGTCAGCACAACTGTCAGTTATTGCGGCCTGATCGGATTTGTTGGGCTGGTCATACCTCATCTGTTTCGGCTTATTTTAGGTTCCGATCATCGCATTCTGGTACCGGCATGTGTACTGGGCGGCGGCGCGTACATGGTTGTTTGCGATCTTCTGGCTAAAATTCTTCCCTCACAGGGGGAAATTCCGGCCGGTGTGATTACTGCTCTTGTTGGCGCTCCCCTGTTTATATTATTACTTAAAAGGTCCAGGCAATGAACCCGGCAATTAGCGTCAATAATCTGAATTATTCATACGGAAACATTTCAATACTCAAAAACCTTTCTTTCCAGATTAAGAGAGGTGATTTTTTCATCATTATTGGTCCCAACGGCTCCGGCAAAACCACATTGCTTCGCTTATTTGCAGGTATTATAAGCGCCAGTGATGGTCAGATTGAATTGTTCGGAAACCCCATAATAAATTATACCCGAAAGGCATTGGCCCGAAAAATTGCTTATGTGCCTCAGACTGTTCCGGTCGATTTTCCGTTTACTGTATCTGAAGTGATACTGATGGGGCGTTCGCCCCATTTGGGGATGCTTGGCCTGGAGAGAGAAAAAGATCTGGTGATAGCAAAACAGGCTATGGAATTTACCGGGTTGGAATATTTGGCTAATCGTAAAACACATCAGTTAAGCGGTGGTGAATGTCAACGTGTCTTCATTGCAAGGGCGATTTGCCAGGAGACTCAAATTATTCTTCTGGACGAACCTACGGCATCTCTTGATCTTGCACACCAAACCAGGATCATGGATCTTATGGAAAAATTACAAAAGGAAAAAGATATTACTGTCGTCATGGTGTCACACGATGTAAACCTCGCCGCCATGTACGGCAAAACACTGCTCCTTTTAAAGGAAGGTCAAATTGTAAGCCTGGGAAAGCCGGATGAAGTCCTGACGTTTCAAACCCTTGAAGCGGCATATGGATGCACGCTGTTGGTAGATGAGAGTCCTCTCGGAAGATTCCCGCGCGTAACTCCTGTGCCCGGACGACTTATAGGGGTAAAAGATTAGATTTATGATCCATACCCTTCGCTGCGCTCGAACCATCGAACCCTCGACCCCTTGAATCCTAGGACCCTTTTTTTAATAAAATTATTGACTTTGAAAATATAAATATATAACAGATATAATCATTCAGGTGCTTGTATATCGAGCATAAAAGGGAACCTCGTTAAAATCGAGGACGGGCCCGCCGCTGTAATCGGGGACGAAAACCGCATTAAACCACTGGCCGTTTCAAGGTCCGGGAAGG
>JAHJRK010000455.1 GCA_018830925.1 Pseudomonadota bacterium | reverse complement strand
GCCGTAAGCCGTGACCTGCATAAGGAGCCGTAACAAAATGGTCAGAAATGTAATGGGTATTTCGTAACGGCTCCTAAGCTTTGACAAGGAAAGCTGACGATACCCCATGCTTGCTTTTTAACCTGCCCTTGGTTATAAGTTGAGTTGATTGTACAGGAATTTCTTTTTGGGACGCAGATGAACGCGTAAGTTTAGACTGAAGGCCGTTATGGATATTATGAGATTGTCAATTCTTCCCATATAAAATAAGAAAGGTTCTAATTCATAAAATGATCGGAATATCAAAATTATATTGCGGCACGGTTGAGCCCTCGGATGCTCTTCGTTACAGTCGTTCCTCCTCTCAGCTTCCATCCCACCTTCTGCAGTTTTCATCGGATAAAAAGCCTGTTGTCGTGTGGAATATAACAAGACAATGCAACTTAAAATGCGTTCACTGTTACGCGCACGCGAAAAGCGCTCCTGTTGAGACCGAGCTTTCAACTTCAGACGGGATAAAACTTATAGATGATCTTGCCGGTTTCGGCGCTCCTGTTCTTCTCTTTTCGGGCGGAGAACCAATGATGAGGAAAGATCTGCCCGAACTTGCGGAGTACGCGGTGAAAAAGGGCATGCGAGCGGTTATTTCAACAAACGGAACCCTGATAACGAAGCAGGCCGCAAAAACGCTGAAGGAAATAGGTCTTTCATATGTCGGGATAAGCCTGGACGGCATGGAAGAGATAAACGACCGTTTCAGGGGAGTCAAGGGGGCTTTCAGCGAAGCCATAAACGGCATAAAAAACTGCATGGCCGCAGGAATCAAGGTCGGATTGAGATTTACAGTCAACAAGTACAATTTTAAAGAAATACCGAAAATATTCAATCTCCTTGAAGAGATGGAAATACCCCGTGTCTGTTTTTACCATCTTGTCTATGCGGGCCGCGGCTCAAAGCTCGTTGAAGAGGATCTATCCCACAAGGAGACAAGGGAAGCGGTTGATACGATAATCGACCATACCAAGAGGCTCCATGATAAGGGAAAGCAGAAAGAGGTTTTAACCGTTGATAACCATTCGGACGGACCATACCTTTATTTAAGACTTTTGAAAGAAAATCCCGCAAGAGCAGGGGAAGTTCTGGAACTCCTGAAGATGAACGAGGGGAATAATTCAGGAAGAGGCATAGGATGCATAAGCTGGAACGGAGATGTGCATGCAGACCAGTTCTGGCGGCATTACAGTTTCGGAAATATAAAAGAGCGCCCGTTTTCCGAAATATGGATGGATCTATCCAATCCCTTGATGAATCAGCTTAAAGAAAAAAAGAAGCATGTAACCGGCAGATGCGCGGGATGCTGTTGGCTCGATATATGCGCTGGAAATTTCAGAGTTCGAGCCGAAGCAATCACCGGAGATGTATGGGCGCCTGATCCGGCGTGTTACCTGACCGATCTTGAAATCAGCGAACAGTGAAATGTGAAAAGAAAGCGGCCAAGGAAATAAAGAATATCGAATATCGGACTTCGAATTCCGAAGCCGGGAGCCAGAGGAGTGGCGGATAAGCTTCCTTACACTTAACACTTTTTTACAACCATAAACGGAGATTGTTATGTTATTTCCAGACTACAGGCCGAGGCGCCTGAGACAAAATGAGGCATTTCGCAGATTGATCCGGGAGACCGTTCTGTCGGTTGATGATCTCATTCTTCCCCTTTTTGCCATAGGCGGCCGGGGAGTCAGGAATCAGATACAATCGATGCCGGGCCATTTTCAGCTTTCAATTGAAAATCTTGTTGAAACATGCAGGAAAGCATACGAGTTGGGAATACCTGCCATCATGCTTTTCGGAATACCGGATAAGAAGGATCCTCTGGGAACAAGCGCCTATTCTAAGGACGGCATCGTTCAAAAGGCTGTAAAGGCAATAAAGAACAAGCTGCCTGAGCTTGCAGTAATAACGGATGTATGCCTTTGCCAGTACACTGACCACGGCCACTGCGGAATCGTGGATGGGCGCACGGTGGACAACGATGCCACTCTTGAGCTTCTGGCTAAAACCGCTCTTTCTCACGCTAAGGCCGGCGCAGACATGGTAGCGCCTTCTGACATGATGGACGGACGCGTTGCGGAGATCCGTAATATCCTCGATGAAAACAGCCTGAGCCATATCCCCATAATGTCATATTCGGCAAAATACTGCTCGGCCTATTACGGCCCTTTCAGGAGCGCCGCCGACTCGGCTCCCAAATTCGGAGACCGCAGAACGTACCAGATGGATCCGGCAAACGGGCTTGAGGCTATTCGCGAAGTCACGATGGATATAGAAGAAGGGGCTGACATAATAATGATAAAACCTGCTCTTCCCTACCTTGACATCATCTATCGCGTCCGCGAAGAGATCGATCTACCCATAGCCGCATATAACGTAAGTGGCGAATATTCAATGATAAAGGCCGCCGAAAAGATGGGATGGATAGACGGGAAGAGGGCCATGATGGAGACTTTAACCTCCATCAAAAGGGCCGGAGCCGACATGATACTGACTTATTTCGCAGTTGAAGCTGCACAGGTAATTAGAGGCAAGAATTGTGAATCGTGAATCGTAGATAGCTAAACAAATATCGAATTACAAACTACGATCAACGAACGACGAATTACGATTAACGAACAACGGATCACAGATCATGAACCATAAACCGGAAACCGGAAACCAGAAACCTTCTTCCCTTCGCCTTGTCGCCTGGGAGATAACACGCAACTGTAATCTTTCCTGCATTCACTGCCGGGCATCCGCTACAAAGGGACCGTATACCGGAGAGCTTGACACAGAATCATCCTTAAGGCTTCTCGACCAGATCACAGATACCGGAAATCCGATCGTCATACTGACCGGCGGAGAACCACTTTTAAGACCCGACATCTTCGATATTGCTGAATACGGCACAAAGAAAGGCTTAAGGATGGTAATGGCCCCGAACGGCACCCTTATTACCGAATCAACGGCAAAAAAAATGGTTGCTTCCGGAATCAAACGAATAAGCATAAGCATTGACGGCCCCTCAAAAGAAAGTCACGACAGTTTCCGGGGGGTGGAAGGCGCATTTGAAGGAGCGCTCCGCGGCATTGCTTTTGCGAAAGAGGCAGGTCTTGAATTTCAGATAAACACGACAATAACAAAGCTGAACCTGAAATATATTCCAGATATTCAGGACCTGGCCGTAAGCCTCGGCGCAGTCGCACACCATATATTTCTGCTTGTTCCGACAGGCCGGGGAAAATATATTATCGACCAGGAAATCTCCTCAAAAGAGTACGAGGAGACCCTCAACTGGTTTTATGACCAGCGGGAGAAGACTCCTCTTCAGCTCAAGGCGACATGTGCTCCCCATTTTTACCGCCTTCTGCGGCAAAGGGCCAGAGAGGACGGGAAATCGGTTACATATGAATCGCACGGCCTTGACGCCGTTACAAGAGGGTGCCTTGGCGGAACAGGCTTCTGCTTTATATCGCACACCGGCATTGTCCAGCCCTGCGGCTTCCTGCACATCGAATGCGGGGACGTAACAAAGAATTCCTTTGAAAAAATATGGAATTCATCTGAGGTCTTTCTTTCTCTGAGAAATTTTGATACGCTTAAAGGCAAATGCGGAATTTGTGAATTCAAGAGGGTTTGCGGAGGATGCCGCGCAAGAGCCTATGAGGCAACAGGTGATTTTATGGCCGAAGAACCTCTATGCAGCTATGAACCTGTTTCAGGAGTTAGGCGCGATGCGTGAGGCACAAAGGAAATATCGAAATTCGATGTCAGAAGTTCGAATCAGGAAGCCAGAGGGGTGGCGGATAAGTTTCCTGACATTTAACACTTTTTTACAACCAGAAACCATAGACCGGAAGAAAGTAACTATGAACCGGCAATTTAAAGTGAGGTGCGCGCCATGAAAATTAAATCTCTTATGATCCCTGACCCGATAACTATTACTGAGAAGGCTTCCGTTGCAGAAGCAATTGAGCTGATGAAAGTCAATTCAATCCGGCATTTGCCTGTTGTCGGGAAGAACAAAATACTTAAAGGCTTTGTGACTCTTGCCGATCTGAAACAGGGGCTTATTCCTTCAATGATCGGGGGAGTATCCCTGGATGACCTGATGATAAAAAATCCCGTAACCGTTGCCCCCGATGAAGATGTGGAAATTGCAGCCCAGAAAATATACAAAAACAAAATCGGGGGAATGCCGGTAGTAAAAGGCAACAAGCTTGTAGGCATCATTACGGTAACCGATATTTTAGGGGCATTCATCAATATGATGGGCATTTTAACAGCCAGTTCACGAATAGACGTAGTCGTTGGTGAAAAACCAGGCTCTGTTAAAAAAGCTCTTCAGATTATACACGATAATGGCGGCGATATCATTAGTGTGGGGATGACTGCAAACCCAAAACGCTCAAAAAGAACATACTATTTCCGCCTTTCTCCATGCAGGACAACAGGCATCAGGAAGGCTCTTGAAAAAGAAGGCTTCAAGGTGGAAAGCGCCATGGATTAAGCCGCTGTAAAAAAATAAAGTAGTCATCTGGATGTCAAAAACGGCATAAGGAACCGTAACGAAAGGATCAAAAAAAGTACAGGTTATTTCGTAACGGCTCCTAAACGGATTTCAGGCATTGAAACTCCCCGCCGCAAGCAATGGGGTCAGCACTCGCTGTTTCGGTTCAACCTTCCGATTCGTAGCCTTTTTCAGCTATTTTATAACTTGACATAATCATTCTATTAATAGTATCCATTCCAAGAATTTATCAATATATTTTATCCTGGATAATCTTAAATAAACTAAATGGTTTTTATGGAATCTGCCGATGAAATTTAAACTCTTCTTCCTTTTTTTCGTCTTTTTATTATTTCTTTTTCCATCAAACCTTCTCGCCGGCAAAATTGTAACTGCAAAGGGAATCAGTTTCTTTGAACCGGGGCGGGAGCTGATTGCACGGGACAAGGCGATTGACGAAGCAAAACGGGCCGCCCTTGAGCAGGCAATCGGAGCGACGGTTGAATCAAGCACAACTGTAGAAAACTTCACCGTTATCAAAGACCAGATTATGAGCCGGACCGCCGGGTATTTAAAGAACATAAAGATAATCGAAGAGAAAAAGACCGACATGGCAACAATAGAGGTCATAATCGAAGCCGATGTCGAAACTTCTGCTATACTTGAAGATCTCGACAGATTCAAAAAAGTCTTAAGCTGGCAGAAAAACCCCCGTATAAGCATCGTCATAGATCAGGATACGGACAAGAGCTTCCTTCCGGCAGCCCAGAAATCATCAGCGCTTTTAACCGATAAACTGAAACAGGGCGGCTT
>JAHJRK010000454.1 GCA_018830925.1 Pseudomonadota bacterium | reverse complement strand
GTCATGAAATGGGCGGATCTTAATGTGAGATTCGCAAGACCTGTTCACTCGATTTTAGCTCTTTTCGGCAAGCAGGTTATACCTTTTGAACTGGGCAATATAAAAAGTGGTAGGCATACTTTCGGCCACCGTTTTTTGCATTCGGGTAAGATCAGGATTTCTCATCCTGATGAATATGTTAAAAAGCTGAGATCAGCCCATGTCATCGCGGATATTAACGAGCGGAAAAAAGATATTGAAAAGCATATTTCTAAAATTGCGGCACAGCTTGATGGCAAAGTCCTGCAGGATGACGAGCTTGTGAATGTTGTTACGAATTTGGTCGAATATCCGGTTCCGGTTGCCGGGAGATTCGATAAAGGATACCTTGAGGTGCCCGATGAGATTCTCATTAATTCAATGCGTGAGCATCAAAAATATTTTGCCGTAACCGATGCCAGGGGGCATCTTTTACCATGTTTTATTGCCATTAATAATACCATAGCTCAAAACATGCAGCTTGTTGCAAAAGGACATGAGAGGGTTTTAAGGGCGCGTCTTGAAGATGCCAGATTTTTTTACAAAAGCGATATCAAGATCTCTCTTGATGTATGGGTTGAAAAGCTTAAAGGCGTTCTTTTTCAGGCAAAGCTGGGGTCTATGTATGAAAAAACGGGAAGGATTGAGAAGATCGCAGGATCTATCGCTGATGTAATATCAGATGATCCTGAAATCAAAAAACAGGCTTTAAGAGCCGCCAGGTTGTGCAAAAACGATCTTGTGAGCCACGTTGTGGGAGAATTTCCGAAACTGCAGGGTGTCATGGGAAGAATCTATGCCATGAATGCGGGTGAGGAAAGAAAGGTTGCTCTTGCTATTGAAGAGCATTACAGACCTGCTTATTCAGGGGGGCCTCTTCCTGAAACAACGGTCGGAGCAATAGTCAGTATTGCAGATAAGATCGATTCTATTTGCGGCTGTTTTTCGGCAGGACTCATACCCACCGGGGCTTCGGATCCTTATGCCCTGAGGCGCCAGGGGATTGGTATAATTCAGATAATTCTCGAAAAGAAATTTTCATTATCATTGAAAGCCCTTATTGGAAAAAGCCTTTCGCTGTTTGAAATAAAAAACAAAGATGATGAAAAGGAGACGTCGGATAAGATATATAATTTTCTGCAAAGCCGTATGTCGCATCTGCTTGCTGAGCAGGGTTATTCAAAAGATATTGTCTCAGCGGTTGTGAACGTTTCCGTCGATCATATACCGAATGTATGGAACAGGGCAGGGGCGCTTGAAAAGTTAAAGGCCGCCCCCGATTTTGAGCCGCTTGCGGTTACTTTTAAACGGGTTGTCAATATTATAAGAAAATCGGCTCCTGAAAGCGCCGCAGGCAATATGGGGGGTGTTGACGAGAAATTGTTTGAAAAGGAATGCGAAGCTGCTCTTTTTGCCGCATACAGGGATGTAAAAAGAAGAGTATCCGATAATCTTGAGAAAGGCGCCTTTGAACAGGCGCTTCTTGATATAGCATCCCTTAAAAACCCTGTGGATGCTTTTTTTGAAGGAGTTCTTGTAATGGCGGATGACAAAAATATCCGCAACAACAGACTTGCTCTGCTTGGGGCAATTTCAGGGCTTTTTGCCCTGTTTGCCGATTTTTCAAAGATTTAAAAAAACGGCTTAGCAAAAAGTCAAATTTCAGACGGCAAAGTAAAAAGCTCATTATGCAAGGCGCACGAATCTTGAGGAATGAAGCGTACTATCTCGTACGCTGCAATGACGAAAGATGAAGTGCAACACAGCAGAATGACTTTTTACGAAGCCGTCAAAATTAATGGAGGATAAAATGCCCTTTGATCCCGAGATGGATAAAATACTGAAACAGTGGAAATGTGAAGAGACTGGTCTTGTTATTTCCATAAACAGGTACGGTGACGGCGAGCCGAAACTTCAGATAGGTCCCAGGATATTTTTGAGAAAAGACGGAAATGAAAGCCAGCGGAAGGCGGGACGTCTCACAATAGAAGACCTCATGTGGTTCTACGATATTATTGATGAAGTAAAGGATGAGTTGTCGAAACTTGCAGGTCCCCGATAAATTTTGACGGCTTCTTAAAAAATCCCGGGGATTACCGGCAGCCTGCTGTGAAGAATCTTTAATATAGTTCCGTTCCCAACTTACGTGGTTTGACGCATGTATGAAGATGATGGAATCGTAAAGCCTGTTAAAGGAAGGAATCCTCCCGATCC
>JAHJRK010000453.1 GCA_018830925.1 Pseudomonadota bacterium | reverse complement strand
GATGAATTGAACGCTGTTATGGAGTATGTCTGCAAAATGAAGCTGAAAACAGCAACGGACGGCAAAATAATGCCTTTTATGTTTTCGCCTGCTCCTCTTTCCGTTCCCGGCGAAGGCGGTGCGTTTTTCATGTTATCAAAAGAAAAATGTGGGAATAATTACGGTGAAGTGACCGGAATATCTTTTTCCGGCAAAACAAACGGCAAACCGGATATCACTATAATAGATTCAGACGGAATGACCGGAGATGAAACTCTTTACAGGGAAACGGCAAATTCAGTTTCAGCGCTGGCAGGATATTCGCCTCTCTTCGGAAGCATGCTGATCGGAAGCGCGTTCAACTTTGCCGCCGCTTCACTTATGTTAAAAAAGCAGATTGCATACGAATCTCCAGTTCCGGATAATCCTTCAGGAGCAAAAATATGCTCTTCTGATTTTTCGGCAGAGATAAATGAAATAAACTGTGTCAGAATTTGCCGGTCTGAAAAGACTGCGGTTATTAAAATTATAAAATAAGGAGACGGCTATGAAATTAAACGGCAAAAACTTACTAGGATTTCTTCTTCTGATAGTTTTGACTTTAACTTTTTCTCCTCTTTACGCAGACAATTTCTCCGGTAAAACATATTATACGAGGATAAATATCTGGTATGAGAATCCAAATGACATTTTGTCCACAAATTACCACAGAGGAACTATTTTGCCTATCGGGACAAAAGTAAGCATTCACAAACTTATTAACAGGAAAATACAGTTTACCCCTGAAGGAAGCGCGCAGATGTTTACGATCATAAACGACAAAAAGACAAATACGTTAAGCATTGATGAGCTTTTCAACCGGTATTTTTCCATTGAAGCGGTTCAGGCCGGAGTCGGTGATTACTACCAGGCAACCGAAGCCGATCGGGAAAATATAAAAAAAGGCGTTATAACTCTGGGGATGAGCAGGAAAGCTGTTCTCATGGCATACGGATATCCGCCAACTCACAAGACACCCCTCCTGACGAGCGACATCTGGTACTACTGGTACGCGCGCCTGCACAAGGTAAATGTATTTTTCAAAGATGACAAGGTTTTTAAAATTGAGACAATTGAACCGGCATCGTATCCCGGATTTATAAAGTCAGATGTCGATTCGACAGGAGGCAAAAAATCGGGGAATAAAACCAAGGAATAATATGGATAAAGATAGTCATAAAGTTATTGAAGAATCACTTATACGGGAAGTTGCGGCAATATTGTCGAGAGATCCGGGCTCAATCGAACCGGATATTCCGCTTCACGAGATGGGCCTGGACTCCCTCGGTTTTGTCGAGCTTCTTGTAATTATAGAGAAAAAATTTAAAATCAAACTGATGGAATCGGGGCTTACCAGGGATGATTTCAGGACGATAAGGGCTCTTTCGTCAAAAATCGGGGCTATGGAATAGAGCCGATGATAACTTTGCCGTATTCCAGAAACAAGCGCTATTTAACAGGCATCGACTGGATTATACATGTCTTAAATTACATGACCCGGAAAGAAACAGGGGCAGGATTCATGTCACAGGTGGTCATGGAGCTGCATGGAAAAGTCGATCTCTTGCAGACCGAGTCTTCTCTTTCAGCTTTTATAAAAAAATACCCGGTGTTAAACGGCCACACTTCAAGGGATTTCAATCTTGCGCCTTACTGGAAAATCCCCACCGCTGGAACGGACAAGATATCCTTTGAAACTATTCATATAAAGGATTCTCAAAAGAAAGAAGCGCCTTTTGACGATGTCTTAACCAGCCTTGAAAAAGGAATAAACAGGCCTTTTAAAAACAGGAAAGAGCATATAGTTTTTCATCTTATATCAACAGGAGAAAAAAGCTATGTTGCGATGACCTTCGACCATCTCGTTTTCGATGCCAGAAACGCTGAAGCTTTTCTCAACATCTTCCAGAAGGAGTGGGAAGGCGGGGAAGATTCGGGCAACATGACGATTACCGAACCAGCCCATCTTTCCATGTGGACGGATAAGTTCAAAGCAGGACAGCGTGTAAACAGGGCATTTATCAAAATAGCAGGGAAAGCGCCTCCCCGCGTGTTTCCTCTTCCTTCCGGTAAAAATGGATTTAAATTCAAAATTCTTTCTTTCAGCAGAAAGGAAACGGAAGCAATAGCCGAAAATGCTTTCAATGAAGCTGGGTATCTGATGCTTATGCCTTATGCCCTGGCGGCCTCTGTTTGCGCTTTGCACGGAATCTTCAAAGTCAGAGGAATATCGTCAGGCGATTATGTGATCCCCGTTTCAATCGACACAAGAAAACAGGAAGAAATAACAAAGCAAATGTTTTTCAATCATGTCTCGTTTTTCATTTTTAAAGCCAAAGCGTCTGACGCCTCCGATTTCAAGGCTTTGCTCAAATCATTAAAAGAACAGATGTACGCCCAGGTCGGGTCGGACCTTCCCGGAGACATCTGCAAAGCAAGCCTTTTGATGCGGATTGCCCCGGCTTCTCTTCTGGGCAGCCTGCTAAAATTGTATTTCAAGGGAGAAATAGCCTCTTTCTGTTTTTCATATGTCGGAAAAACGGCATACACATCCCCTTATTTCATGGGAAATAAAATTACGAATATATTTCATATGCCGAGAACGCCTGTTCCGCCGGGAATCGGGATTTTTTTTCAGCAGTCGAATGAAAAACTGAATGTAATCCTTTCGTACCTGGACGGAATGTTAAGCGCTGATGAAGCAGGGCTTATTTTAACGTCACTTAAATCACGTCTTGGGGTGGAATAAAATATGCGTCTGTCTTGCGATGTTCTTGTCGCCGGAGGCGGTGTTGCCGGCATAGCGGCAGCTTTACGTGCTGCGCGCGAAGGGGCACGTACGATCCTTGCAGAAATGAACAGTTTTCCCGGCGGAACCGCCATAAATTGCATGCACCGTTATATCTGCGGACTATATTCTTCCGGCCACGTTGAACCGGACGGCACCTTAAACGGAGGAATCGCCGATGAAATATGCACGGAACTCAAAAAACTTGTGCCCGGAACAAAACCGGTTAAGATGGGCAAAGTCCATCTTTTCCCTTTTGCAACGGGAAATCTTATAAAGACTTTAAGACTTTTGAGCGAAAAACAGGCAAGACTCGACCTTTTATATGAAACAAAAGTTGTATCGGTCAAAGTGCAAAACGGCAGGATAAGAAATGTTTTTGCACGGAGCAATACCGGTGAAATAGAAATATCGACACAGGCTGTAATTGATTGCAGCGGAGAGGGGGCGGTAATCCGTCTGAGCGGAGCGTCATCCCACATTTCTCCGCCGGAAGAACGCCAGCTTGCAGGCTTCTGCTTCAAAATAACAGGGATTGAAGAACCCGGGGATATGGCTCCAGTGAGTGTTCCCTATTACATATCGCAGGCTGTTATTGAAAAGAAGGTTCCTGACTATCTGAAGTATACGAAATTTTATCAGGGTGATACTGAAAGTGAAGGATATTGCCTTATAAGCATCCCTCCGGGCGACAGCCCTGAAAGAATCCGTGAAGCAAAAAAATATGCCGCAGCGGTTCATGGCATCCTGGCCGATTCGATAGATTCTTTCAGAAATTCCAGTATCACGGAAATGTCTTCCGGAATCGCAGAACGCGAAGGTCTCCGCATGAAAGGGGAATATATGCTGACTGAAGAAGATGTGCTTTCAGGGCGCAAATTTCATGACGGCGTTGTAAAAAGCGCTTGGCCTATAGAGCTGTGGGACAGAGAAAAAGGCCCGACATACAGGTATCTCGAACCGGGAGCATGGTACCAAATACCTTTGCGATGCCTCAAATCACCGGACATAAAGAATCTTTACTGTGCCGGACGCTGTATATCGGCATCCCCTGAAGCTCTTGGATCAACACGGGTCATGGGAACCTGCATCTCCCTTGGCGAACAGGCCGGGCTTGCTGCAGCAAAAGAAATGATAGTCCCATAATAATTCGTAAATTGACAGGATGCCCGATTGCGGTATGGCGTTAGGCAAAACTCAAAATAAAGATTATAAAGACAGCCAATTTTGGACGGCAAAGTAAAAAGCTCCATATGCAAGGCGTGCGAATTCTAAGGAATGAGGCGTACATTTTAGTACGCCGCAATGACGAAGAATGAAGCACAACACAGCAGAGGGACTTTTTAAGAAGCCGTCAAGGATTATTTATGAAAATATTGCTGGTTAAACCACACACTGAACTTCTGGTGGCAAAGCGGCTGCAGGAAGGTTTTCTTCATCTTGAGCCCCTCGAGCTTGAAATAGTTGCAGGAGGAGTACCTGATGAAGATGATGTTTTAATACTTGATCTCAGCCTCGAACGCGAGCCAATCAGGGCTTTTAAAAATACTTTATCGGAATATTCTCCTGATATGGCCGGTTTTTCGGGATACAGCACGAATATCGATGCTGTAAAAAATCTCGCAAAAATGGTTAAGGATTTCAACCCAGGTATAGTTACTGTCGTTGGAGGAGTTCATGCGACACTCCTTCCCAAGGATTACGCGGTTAAACAGATAGATATCATTGTACGGGGTGAAGGCGGAACCGTAATGCGGGAACTTGTACGCCGGTTCAAAAACGGTGAATCCCTGCATTATGAAGATCGCGCCCTTTACCCTCAAGACCCTCTGTTTAGCGGAAAAGCCGAACTTCCACCGCCGGTATATCCGTCAGCAGTTGAGATACCTCGTCCAAGAAGGAATCTTGTGGACAGATCGAGATACTTTTGCGTCTGGACTTCAAGCCCGACAGGAAGGCTTGACACAATGTTCCCGAGAGTCGCAAGCATGCGCACTTCAATCGGGTGCGCTTTTTCCTGTTCTTTCTGTGTGATACCCCATCTTATGCACGGAAGGTACCTGCAGAGAAGCCCGGAAGATGTTGTTGATGAGATAGAATGCATTCGTGAAGAGCACATTTATTTTGTAGATGACGAGATGTTTTTAAACCCGGCAAGAGTTACCAGGATTGCGGAACTGCTTATTGAGCGCCGAATTCAAAAGAAATACATAAGCTGGGCGAGAAGCGACACCATAGTTAAATATCCTGAGGTCTTTAATATATGGAAAAAAGCCGGCCTCGATCTGGTCTATGTCGGTCTTGAGTCCATGGACAAATCGCGCCTTGATGAATACTCAAAGAGGACAAACGTTGAAACAAACAGAAAAGCCGTGGGACTCTTGCGGGAATGGGGAATAACCCTTCATGCCGCCTTTATTGTTCATCCTGACTTTACTGTCGAGGATTTCAGGCGGCTTGAAAAAGAGGTTGATAATGTACGCCCGGCAGAAGTGACGTTTACGGTTCTCTCCCCCTCTCCCGGAACAAAATACTGGCATGACAACAAGCACAGGTTCATCTGCGACCCCTACCGCTTTTATGACTGCATGCACTCTGTGCTTCCTACCCGGCTTCCTTTAAAACGCTTTTACCAGCATTTCGGAAGATTAAACAGCCTTGCATTGCGGTCGAATCCGTTGCGGGTCAATAAAGTTAAAGTCCCGTTTAAGGATTTGTTAAGGGCCATTTCGGGAGGTACAAAATATATTTTCTCGCTCTACACCATATACAAGGATTATTTGCCGGAGAAAAGCAGGTGAACATATTCGAAACCATAAAAAAAGAGACTGCCGGTTACGGCGATAAAACCGCAGTTATCGAGGGAAATCAGAGCATATCATACCGCGAACTTCTTGATGCCTCTGAAAGCCTGGCTTCCCGGCTGAAAAATAACGGTATTAAACCGGGAGACAGGATCGCCCTGCTCTGCAATGACTCTATTGATTACATCATTATAAGCCTTGCAATACTTGCTGCAAAAGTGGCAGTCGTTCCGGTTTCATCCTCTCTTTCATGGGATGAAACAGATTCTGTTTTAAACAGAATAGATGTCAATTGCCTCATTTTTGACAAGCCGTCTTATACTGTGGCGGATGCTGAGCCTTTCTATTCAGGGTTTAACGGCGGTGGGGAATTTTTTCTGCTCCGCAGAAAAGCAAAGGGTATTCTTCCGGAAGAATATTATGCCCTAAATCCTGCATTCATAAGATTCTCTTCAGGCACAACCGGCGCAAGCAAAGGTGTTCTTCTGTCGCACGAATCGATAATTGAAAGAACGGACGCCGCAGACAGGGCGCTTTGCATGACTTCCGAAGATGTCGTCATATGGGTGCTTTCCATGAGCTATCATTTTGTTGTGACCATTCTACTTTTTTTACGAAGGGCTTCAACAATAGTTCTTTGCGGAAACGCGTTCCCTGAATCGTTTATTGAAAATATAAAAAACAAAAAAGGAACATTCACATATGCATCTCCCTTTCATTATCATCTCCTTTCCAATGCAGGCGATATTGCGCCGGATCTTTTCTCCGGTGTCCGCATTGCCGTTTCAACGGCAATGAAATTGCCGCAGTCAACGGCCGGTGAATTCTACAACAAGTTCGGACTTGAGCTTTCCGAAGCTTACGGGATAATTGAAGTCGGGCTTCCCTTCATCAATCTTTCGGATAACCCGTCAAAAAGAGGCTCAGCAGGCAAAGTTCTGCCCGATTATGCCATAAAAATTGAGAACCTGGACAAAGAAGGGGTTGGCGAGCTTTCTATAAAAGGAAAAGGATTGTTCGACGCCTATTTTTCTCCCTGGAAGAACAGAAAGAGCGTTTTATCCGACGGCTGGTTTAACACTGGAGACCTCGGCAGAATTGATGACGACGGTTTTCTTTATATTTTCGGCAGAGATAAAAATGTAATTAATTTTGCCGGCATGAAAATATTTCCGGAAGATGTGGAATCCGTTTTAAACCGGCATCCGGCCATCAAAGAATCTCTCGTTTATGGTCTCCCTCATCCAAAATACGGTGAACTGCCCTGTGCGAATGTTGTTTTTAAAGAGGGAACAAGTCCTGATTTTGACACCGATGAAATCCGAAGGTTTTGCTACCCCCTTCTTGCATCATACAAGGTTCCGAAGGAAATTAATCCTGTAAAAACACTTGAAAAAACGGCAAGCGGTAAAATTAAAAGATGGCAAACGGATAAATAATCATCCTTCTCTCCAGCAATACTTCCGCTGTTCCGATTACAGGACTGGCTTTCGTCACGAAAAGGCAGGAAAATAAGAAATAAAGCTTCGGGAGATGCATATAAAACCGGCCGGAAAATCAGAAGCAAGGAATTAAATTTTTGTGCCACTATCAACCATATTTTGTGGCCAAAATCCTCTTGACACACAAAAACCTTCTTCATATACTCCCAGTGTGAAAAAGCAATGCCTTATCAAAAATGTGCTGAAGTGACATTGGACACAGATCATAACTTCTTGAAGTACATCTCACCAGCATGGTTGTGGAAATCAGCCTCTCCGGAACACCGTTCGCTCAGGATAGGAATTCCTCGAATGTTTTTCTACTATATCTACCCTGATCTGTGGGAG
>JAHJRK010000452.1 GCA_018830925.1 Pseudomonadota bacterium | reverse complement strand
TATTTTTTCGTCATTAAAAAGGTCCTGCGCATTAAATATTATCCTTTATATTTTCTGAAAGCGCCGCTCGGACTTCAAAGTCCGATGTACCCGTGTAACGGGCCCGGCATTCGATATTCGGCATGGGAACTTCTGACCGCTCTCTTTCCGTAAATACGCAATAATGTTCGTATCCGGCCGAACGGATCAGAGGCAGCGCCTTCTCATAGTGCCGGCCAATGCTTTCGGGATCATGAGCGTCGGAGCCGATTGTTATTCCGACACCCGCTTTACGGCATTTTTTCAGTATATAAAATGAAGGAAACGCCTCTTTTGCAGGGTAATCATATCCGCTGGTATTCACCTCAACGGCAATGTTTTTTTTTGCAATTTTTCCAACTATATGATCCAGATCCTTTTCAAAGCTGCCCGAAGGCATTCTTCCGAATTTTTTCACAAGATCGAGATGGCATACAACATCAAAATAATCGTAATCGAGCATTTTATCAAGATGTTCCAGGTAAAGCCCGTAAATCAGGTCCGTCTCATTCTCACCATTGCTCCAGCCGGACTTCCGGCTCACGACATCAATTCCAGCGGGAAAGTGAAGTGCCGCGCCTATAACGTCAAATGAAAAAGAATCTGAAATTGACTTGAAAAGATCAACGTATCCGGGATTAAAATCGATCTCGAGGCCGGCCTTTATGCTTATGGTTTCCCTGTAGCGGTTCTTTATGTGTGAAACAGCCTGAAAATAGAATGGAACCTCTTCCGGGATCATGGAAAGCCTGTTTCCCGGCTCGCCCAAAGTCAAATGGTCAAGAAAGCATATTTCTTTAAACCCTGCCGAAACTGCTTTTTTGACATAAGACTCCATACCGCCTTCTGCGTGATTGCAAAGCATGGTGTGGATATGATAGTCAACCGGAAAAGAATTATTTGTTTTTTCCTGCTTCATAAATATCGCCTTTTATAATATCTTTTATAATAGACATGCTATATGCTACATTGTCAAATAATAACGACGGCCAGGTTTTTTAGACAGGATTAATATGATTGACAGGCTGTTGCCTGCGGCGCGGAAGCCGTGAAAAGCCGTGAGGCGTGAGAGCGAAAAAGACGTGAGGGCTTAAGGCTGATAACAGACTCTGCGAAGCGGATGGGTATTTCGGGCCGCTCTTCCGGAGCGGCCATATAAATCATCATGTTAATCCTGTAAATCCTGTCAAATAAGTTTTTCTTAGCGTTGATCGGATAATTTTTCACATTGAAAAAAAACACGAAAACAATCTATGCATGCCAGTCCTGCGGATATCAGGCTCCCAAATGGCTCGGAAAATGCCCCGACTGCGGCCAGTGGCAAACCTTTGTTGAAGAATATCAGGGCGCAAAGACTGCCGGTTCATCCATTGAGGGCCTGCTTTCAGCTCAGAGGGAACCTGTCCGCATTGACGAGATAGAGTTTGACGCGGAGGAACGCATATCAACCGGCATAGGCGAATTCGACCGAGTCCTGGGAGGAGGGCTTGTGCCCGGAACCATGATCCTGCTGGGCGGTGAACCCGGAATAGGAAAGTCCACATTGATGCTGCAGGCGCTTTGCAGCCTAGCCGGAAAAGGGCTTAAGGTTCTTTATGTTTCCGGCGAAGAATCGATAAAACAGATAAGGATAAGAAGCAGGAGGCTTTCCGCGGAATCACCCGGCCTTCTTGTAGTTTCGGAAATAGACATAGAGGCGATTCTTTCGATGGCAGTTAATGTCAAGCCGGATGTACTCGTAATAGATTCCATCCAGACCATGTACTGCCCTGATCTTTCCTCAGCCCCCGGAAGCGTGAGCCAGGTGAGGGAATCGGCCATGAAACTCATGCTTCTAGCCAAAAAAACCAATCTTCCGACATTCCTGGTAGGCCATGTCACAAAAGACGGGGCTATTGCCGGCCCAAAGCTTCTTGAACACATGGTGGATACTGTTTTATATTTTGAGGGGGACAGGAACCACGTTTTCAGAATCCTAAGGGCGGTCAAAAACAGGTTCGGCTCGACAAATGAGATCGGCGTCTTTGAAATGAAGGAGAAGGGTCTCGATGAAGTTCCCAACCCGTCTGCCGCATTTCTTTCCGAAAGACCTTTAAACTCTCCCGGTTCCATAGTCACAGCCAGCATGGAGGGGACAAGGCCGATTCTTGTCGAACTTCAGGCCCTTGCAGGCAGCACAAATTTCGGGACTCCGAGAAGGACAATTTTAGGGCTTGATCACAACAGAGTGGCTTTGCTTGTGGCTGTCATGGAAAAAAAACTTGGAATGCACCTCATGGGTTATGATATTTTCATGAACGTGGCAGGAGGCGTGAAAGTGGACGAACCCGCCGTGGATATGGGCATAATCGCCGCTGTCGCTTCAAGTTTTCTGGATCGGCCTGTGTCGGAGGGATCGGTAGTCCTGGGAGAAGTCGGCCTCACCGGCGAGGTAAGGGCCATAAGTCATGCCGAAACAAGGGTGATGGAAATAAAAAAAATGGGATTTAAA
Organism: Pseudomonadota bacterium; assembly: GCA_018830925.1. Classification (GTDB taxonomy): domain Bacteria; phylum Desulfobacterota; class Desulfobacteria; order Desulfobacterales; family RPRI01; genus RPRI01. Next base: position 686 of record JAHJRK010000452.1, on the reverse strand, counting down.
AGATGCCTTTTACCTGAAAGCAACCTTAAACGCATGGCCAAAATTGATGATATAGAGCTTGCCGGAATAAAAAATATATCCGGAGCAATGGAATTGCTGTTTTAAATCTCATCTATCCTGACGGCTTTGTAAAAAGCAATTTTTGCCACAAAGGCACCAAGAAAGGCCAATATAAACATTTGTTTTTTCTTCGTGTCTTTGTGACTTTGTGGCATGGTTAGACTTTTTAAGAAGCCGTCATCTTTCTTGACTTGGAAAACACTTGAGTATATGAAACGACCATCTCCGAAGGCAAACAAATGGGAAGATCATTATTCCCGTCTGGCCAGAAAGGAAAATTTTCCCGCAAGGTCGGTTTATAAGTTGCAGGAGATTCAGGAGAAGTTCAGGCTTATAAAAAAGGGCGACAGGGTTCTTGATCTTGGATGCTCCCCCGGTTCCTGGACATTATTCGCTTCGGATATAGCCGGTGAAAAAGGAGTGATAGTTGGAATCGACCTTAAAAAGGTTGATATAAAAATTCCGTCCAATGTCAGGATTTATAACTGTGACATCCTTGAAATTGATGATGTGCTGCTCTCTTCGATAGGAAGAGATTTTGACGTTGTAATAAGCGATATGGCGCCTTCCACCATGGGAAACAAGTCTGTGGATGCCGCAAGGTCTTATGAATTATGTGTTGCGGC
>JAHJRK010000451.1 GCA_018830925.1 Pseudomonadota bacterium | reverse complement strand
TCAATCGCCTTCACAGCCTTGGGAGACGGCCCGAGAGGGTTTTCATTCGAAGCCAGTTTTATGGAACCTGAAATTCCATATTCTCTTTCAAGCTCTTCAACAGGCTTTCCCGGAACATACGGTTTTATCGACAGTATATATTCTGGAACTTTTAATCTTCTCATAATATAATATTTTTTTATTCTTTCAGCTTGAAGCTGCCTGCCTGCCCCTTTCAAGAGCCTTCATATTAAGCGGTATCAACTTCGCCTTGGCAGCAAATTCAGCCTTGACTGATTCCGTTAAAATCTCAAAATCGACCATCTTGCTCCGTGCAGCAAAAGCACCAAGGGCTACTATATTTGCGGCCTTAACACTTCCGATTTCATTCGCGATATCGGTGACCGGAACCCTGAGTTCATCAACATCCTTACGGCCAGAACCGATCTGTATAAGCGAGCTGTTGATCATAATAACACCGCCCGGTTTAACAACAGGAGCGAACTTTTCAAGGGAAGGCCGGTTCATTGCAACAAGGTGCTGAGGATTCTTTACTATCGGAGAGCCAATCGGCCTGTCGCTTATAACTACCATGCAATATGCCGTTCCGCCGCGCATCTCCGGGCCATAAGAAGGAATCCATACAACTTCATACCCCTGTTCCATAGCCGCGTGAGCCAGAATTTTCGCGCTGAAAAGGATTCCCTGGCCGCCGAAACCTGCAAACATGACTTCACTTTGCATCGGAACCTCCTTCAGCCTGTTCCGGAGTTTTGAACTCTCCGAGTGGATAATAAGGAATCAGGGTTTCCTCAGCCCATTTGACGGCTTCAACAGGTGTAAGCCCCCAGTTGGTGGGACAGGTACTCACCAGCTCGACAAAACTGAAGCACCGGCGTTCAAGCTGATATTCAAAAGCCGTTTTGATCGCTTTTTTTGCCTTGACGATATATTTGGGCTTTATTACCGACTGCCTCACAATAAATGCCGGAGTAATCAGCGCCGAAAGAAGTTCGGAAACCTTGATGGGCATTCCGACATCTTTGACATCACGGCCGAACGGCGAGGTTGTCGTGCGCTGGCCCGGCATGGTAGTCGGAGCCATCTGGCCGCCGGTCATTCCGTAAACGGCATTATTTATGAATATGGTTGTGAATTTCTCCCCTCTGTTTGCGGCATGAATGATTTCTCCCATGCCGATACTCGCAAGGTCTCCATCGCCCTGATAGGTGAAAACCACAAGATCGGGACGAACTCTCTTTATTCCGGTCGCCATCGCCGGAGCCCGGCCGTGAGCCGCCTCCTGAAAATCGAATGTAAAATAGTTGTAAGCCAGAACAGCGCACCCGACAGGCGCGATCCCTACCGTACGGCCTCTGATGCCCAGCTCATCGATTACTTCCGCTACAAGCCTGTGGGCAACCCCGTGCGTACAGCCGGGACAGTAATGACTGTCCATTTCTGAAAGGGCTTCAGGTCTTTTGAATGTTTTTCCCATTAGATTTACTCCTTATATATAAATCGTCAAATCTCTTTGTTCAGACGGCAAAGTAAAAAGCTCATTATGCAAGGCGCGCGAATCTTGAGGAATGAAGCGTACTTATCGGTACGCTGCAATGACGAAAGATGAAGCGCAACACAGCAGAATGACTTTTTACGAAGCCGTCATCTTTACAGGCTACGAAAGACAGGACTTTACGACATCCATTATCTCCTCCGGTGTCGGAACTTCACCACCGCATTTTCCGTACCATTTGACCGGACACCTGCCATGTACACATCTTTCAACATCCTCTACCATCTGTCCCATGCTCATCTCGATGCTCAATGCCATACGGCAGCTCTTTTTTGAAGCCGCCTGAAAAACGGCATCCTCGGGGAAAGGAAATAATGTTTGAGGCCTTATCATGCCCACATCAATCCCTTCAGCCTTAAGGTTGTCTATAGCCGTTTTGCAGACCCTGCTCATAGTTCCATAGCTGACTATCAGGATCCTGTAGTCGGAATCTGTATTATACGGCTCATATCTGACTTCCTCGCGTTTCATCCTCTCGTATTTTTCTTTCAGGATCAGGTTGTTTTCGTTCAGTTTGACAGGATCGAGAAACAGGGATTTCACGAGATTCCGTTTTTTGCTCTTTCTCGTTTCCATCCCGTTCGTTGCCCATTCGTCTTTATTGCTCGGTTCCGACTTCAGGTGTTCCGGGAACTCAACCGGCTCCATCATCTGACCGATCAGACCGTCGCCCAAAATCATGACCGGATTACGGTATTTCTCCGCAAGAGGAAACGCCGTCATTACCATCTCGACAGCTTCTTGAACGCTCGCCGGCGCCATTACAAGCATTCTGTAATCTCCGTGTCCTCCTCCTTTTGTCGCCTGGAAATAATCCGCCTGGGATGGAAGAATTCCGCCTAGCCCAGGCCCGCCTCTCATGATATTTACAAATACGGCCGGACACTGTGCTCCGGCAATATAGCTTATTGCTTCACACATCAGGCTGACCCCCGGGCTTGACGACGTTGTAAAAACCCTTGCGCCGCAGGCGGCAGCGCCAAAAATCATGTATCCTACAGCAACCTCGCTCTCACCCTGCAAAAAAACGCCGCCAACCTCCGGCATCCTGTGCGAAAGATATTCCGCCACTTCCGACTGCGGGGTAATAGGATAGGCAAAATAGTTCAAGCAGCCGGCTCTGATACCGGCTTCACCTATTGCTTCATTTCCCTTCATCAGAATCTTGCCCATTTTTTTCCTCCTATTTCTTTCCAGCTGTTTTGTTGCTATCTTCAGTGCCTGTTATGCTGATGGCCACATCGGGGCACATGATACAGCATGTCGAACAAAAAACACAATCTTCGGGACGCGCCTGATAAGCGGGAAAATAGCCTTTTGAATTTACCTCTCCGGATATTTCGAGAGCTTTTCTGGGACATACGGCAATACACAAACCGCATCCCTTGCATCTGTCCGCATCAATGTAATGTTTATAAGCCATTTATACTCCTTGATTTAAGGCCGCCTCAACAAGGCAACCATTATTTTTATTCTAAATTAAAGCGAAGCTGCTTTTTCCCATGGTGGAACAAGCTGTCTGTGCAATTTCAGAACAGGGCATGAGAACCGCTTCATGTCGATTTCATCCGAAAGCCGGGAAGGAACAGTAATAAATTCCAGAGGAAGCCCGCTTTCCAGAGATACCGTTAAAACAAAATCATACCCCTCATATATAAGATCAGCTGTCGTTTCATCTATAAGATTTGCATTCCCGATAATGCCGCTGATCGGCATTTTGGAAGCTTTTTCTATTTCACCCTTCATTTTCATGCACCCTTTTAAAGTATCAGTAAAAGGCCTGAAAGGATTTATGACCTGCAGCATACGATATGTTTTCCCATCCAAAGCATCGGCAAGTGCGGCAAGAACGGTCGCTCCCACCTTATCTCCACCGACATCCAGAATCGTCAGCATGCTGGGCTTTCTGATGAGCCCCGCAACAGCGGGAGTTAAAATGGGAAGGTCGGCCTGAAGGTATTTATCCGGAGGCAATATAACTCCGATTCCAAGCTCTGAAAGCTGCTTTCTTGCCTCTCTCGTGCGAAAGTAAGGATTTACAAGATCAAGATCCGCAACACTTACATCTATCCCCGCAAGTTTTCTGTTTGCAGCAAGATTTATTGAAATTTCAGTTTTACCGCTCCCATAATTCCCTACAATTATGATTATTCCTTCGAGCAGGATATCCATTTATACCGACCTGGACATAAGACTCGGAGCATCTGAATAAATATCATTAAATTCCATCAGTTGTATATTCCAATCACCCTGATATTTACAAATAAATGTAACTTGTATTTTTTAATTACGCCGTTGTCAAGATGTTTGATTGGCAGTTAAACATTAACGTTTTTTATATTAAGGATACCTTGTCTTTCCAAATTCTGATATGGTAAAGACACATTTAAAGGAGATGTTTAACATAATGGTTCCCGTTTTGACCGGACTTGAAAATTTTATAGAATCGCCTCCGGCTTATGCCACCGGAAAACGCCTGGGACTTTTATGCAACCCGGCCTCTGTAGGAAGAGATTATATTCATGCCCGCGAGATGATAAATATGCGGTTTCCAGGTCAACTCAAGGCGCTTTATTCTCCACAACACGGTTTTTTTTCCGAAAAGCAGGATAACATGATCGAATCCGAAAACATGGTTGATCCCCTGCTCGGCATTCAGGTCTTCAGTCTCTACGGCAAAACCCGCATACCGACAAAGGAAATGTTCGAACCGATAGATATCCTTTTAATAGACCTGCAGGATGCCGGAACCCGCGTGTACACTTTCATCTACACCATGGCTTACTGCCTTGAAGCCGCAAAGAGATTCGGCACGAAAGTAGTAGTTCTGGACAGGCCGAATCCAATAGGCGGGGCAGCGGTTGAAGGGAATTGCCTTTTGCCCGAATATGCTTCATTCGTCGGACGATACCCTATACCTATGCGGCACGGACTGACAATAGGCGAATTGGCGCTGCTCTTTAATAACCATTTTAGAATAGATTGCGATCTTGAAGTTGTTCCCATGAAAGGCTGGAAAAGAACAATGTTTTTCAACGACACCGGCCTTCCCTGGATTCCGCCTTCACCTAACCTTCCGACCCCAAACTCAGCTGTAGTCTACCCGGGACAGGTAATTCTTGAAGGAACAAATATTTCTGAAGGCAGGGGCACAACCCAGCCTTTTGAAATTTTCGGAGCGCCCTTTATCAATACTAATAAAATTATTTCCGCACTTGGCAGCAACAGGTTGCCGGGTATCATACTTCGTCCGATTGCTTTTGAGCCGACTTCAAACAAATGGCAGGGAGATCGGTGTGAAGGATTCCAGATTCACATAATCGATCAGGTTGAGTATAAACCATATTTTTCAACCCTCAAAATACTTCATGCCATATATCTTTATCACAGTAATCAATTCAGATGGAAGAGCCCTCCCTATGAGTATGAATTTGATAAATATCCTGTTGATCTGATCACAGGAAATCCCTCAATCCGCGCAGCAATTGAAAAAACAGATCAAATCGATGAAATTGAAATAACATGGCAAACCGAGCTTGAGGAATATCTTCATATAAGCCGCAAACACTATCTTTATGCCTGATAACTATTATATCAACAGGGCTGTCAATTATGGAAAAGAATACCATTTCATGGAAAAGAATGATGTTTAAAGGCAACAAAGTCTGGCAGGCTTTTGGTCCTGATGAAAAACCTCTGTCTAAAAACGGGAAGGTTCTGATAAAATACAGCACAAATCAGGATTATGAATACTGGGTTAATGAAAATAATATTGAAAATATTAGCCCGGATGGATCAGGCAAGCCTCAGATCAGGAAAAAGGTTCATGATAAAGCATCATCTAATAATAGAAAAGAGGTTGATCAAGATTTATCTTCAGAAGGAGATATGCCCTCTGATGCAATCTGTATTTATACAGATGGAGCATCATCCGGCAACCCCGGCCCGTCGGGCATAGGCGTTTTGTTCCGTTTCGGAGAACACGAAAAGGAGTTGTCGCGGCATATAGGAATTGCGACCAACAACATGGCAGAGCTGGAAGCAATAAGAACTGCACTTCTTGAACTTAAAACAACAAAAAAGCCTGTCAGAATTTTCACAGACAGCTCTTATGCCTACGGCGTTCTCACTCTGAACTGGAAAGCAAAAAAAAATCCTGAATTAATAAACAGCATTAAAAAAACAATGACAAGTTTCAGCGATCTGAAACTTGTCAAAATAAAAGGTCATGCCGGCCATGCCGGGAATGAACGGGCCGATTCTCTCGCAACCAGGGCAGTAAAAAACGAAATCAAATAAACTAAGGGTTCTCCTTATAAGACAAGATATAGAACTTTTTATTTTATTATTATTTTTACGCTTTTTTGAGAGATTCTATCTCTTTTTTTAGTTCATCTATTTCATGCTTGTATTTTTCCACCTCGACAGCCGACGTGCCCGAAGAGATGCTCTCTTTACTCCAACCCTCTCTCAGGTCATCAAATCCGAGATAAATAACCAGCCCACCGCCTAATAGAAGCATCACCGGAACTGTGCCAGAAAGAATCATAAGAAATTCTTCCCACCATAAAACAAGTAAAATCAGACCAATCGCCGATACCATAGCTCCGCCGATTAAAGCTTTCATATAATATCACCCTCCTATCAAAATATAATAAATCCTCAGCAACCTTCTGAACCGAAACAGCGAGCGAATTTAAAATAGACCCTATTCCCTTCGGTCGAAGATTCTCCGTAGCTTGCTGCGGGGAGATTCAAACAAAGATTATTATTATTGGAAATATATCACGCAATGTTATCGAACTCAAGATTTTCTTTTATCCGTTATAAATTTTCTTATATTCTTCCACACTATAAGTAGTCATAACGATAGAATTTAATTATTATTCAAGCAGCCGCGTAATTAAGATATTGCATAAAAATGAGGTTTTGATAATCTATAAGGATACTAACTTAGTAAAAAGTTATAAAATGACTTTTTACTTGGCGGTAGAATCCGCCTGAGGCGGATTCTACCGCCGCTTGAAGTAAATTGAAGATTCACTGCAATACGCCCGGGTGGACAATGAATCTTCCCGGCAAGGTTGCTTGGCCTTTTAGATTCGCTCGCTAACCCCGCATAAAAATGCGGAGTTGACGCTCGCTTTTCCGGTCAAGCGGTTCCACCCTCACCCCAGTCCGGGGCTTGATCGCCTTCGGCCTGTTGATGGACTTTTTACGAGTCCATCAAAGATAAACTTAATATAAAATAACGGATAATAACTGTCGGCATGAATATATTAAAGAACAAAATAAGGAAATTGATCAACCGGATCCTTCAGGATTCACACAATTATTTTACCTGCCACCTCCCGGGAAGTATTAGTTTTCTTTCATCCAATACCCTGAAACTTTTCTTCTCCGGAATTAAAATCGATTCCGATCAGCTTAATGCGCTTAAAAATATTCCTGAAAACGCAATTGTTATTTACGCCACAAAATTCAAAAGCCACTTCGAGTTTTTATTTTCATATACCCGGTACAGAGAGAACAAACTCCCCTTTCCCGAAATAGGTTTCGATTACAAGGTGTTCATATGGCAGCCTGTTCCGCGCATATTGAGAACATTACTTTCATATCTTGATTATTTTTTTCTGAACAAGTCGTTTCCCGATCCCTTTAAAAGCGGCTACATAAGAGAAGAACTTTTGAACGGAAAATCAGCTTTCCTTTCGCTTGTTGAAGACAAGGCATTTTACAGGCGGTTCGTCAAGTCTGAGACCGATCCTTTATCTTATCTGATAGAATTACAGAAAATAACCGAACGGCCCGTATACATTATTCCGCAAATCATGTCTTTCGGTAAAAATCCCATGCGGATGACTCCTTCTATAACGGACATTATATTCGGAACTCCCGACAATCCGGGCAGGTTGAGAAAAATAGCCACGCTTTTCAAATATCCCGAAAAGATAATTGTTGAAATATCCGAACCTATCAATTTGAAACAGATCCTCGAATCCGATGAGATGAAGGAGCACAGCGTACAATTTCAGTCTCTCGTTATAAGGCGCGATTTACTTCTTCAATTGAATCGTCACCGACAGAGCATCATCGGGCCGGTGCTTAAATCGAGAGAAGAGCTGAAAGAAAGTATTTTAACCGGCGCCCGCTTTCAGGAATTTCTTTCAAGTTACTCAAAATCCCGCAACCTGCCTGCTGTTCAAATACGTAAAGAGGTTAACGAATATATTGGGGAGATTGCCGCAAATTATAATATTGCCGTTATAAGGGTTTTAGCTGCAATCGTTGGATGGATAACTAATACCATGTTCGACGGCCACACAATTAATACGGAGGGAATGAACAAAGTCAAGAACATGTCCTTAAAAGGGCCTTTGATATTAATTCCGTGTCATAAAAGCCACATCGATTATCTTATTCTTTCATATCTGCTTTATAACAACAACATGCCTTGCCCCCACATAGCCGCGGGAAAGAATCTTTCCTTCTGGCCTATGGGACCTCTGTTCAGATCAGGCGGCGCTTTTTTCATCAGGCGGTCTTTCAGAGGCGCTGCCCTCTATTCAAGGGTTTTTGCAGAATATATATATAAGCTTCTCGAGGAAGGCTTTAATATCGAATTTTTCATTGAAGGTGGTAGAAGCAGAACCGGAAAGCTTATCCTGCCGAAACTTGGGCTTCTTTCAATTCTTCTTGACGCATATAAAAAAGGGGCCTGCAAGGATATGATAATAGCTCCGATTTTCATAGGATATGACAGGGTTATCGAGGAAGGCTCATACCTTAATGAGCTCGAGGGTGGGCAAAAAGAGCCTGAAAGCTTCTCCCAGGTTATAAAGGCAAGAAAATTCCTGAAGAAACAATACGGAAAAATTTATATCCAGTTTAACGACCCGATATCTTTGAATGAGTTCTTTGCTGATAAGGATATTCAGATTAAAAGCATGACATCTAAAGAGCAGAACGCCCTCTGTCGGAATCTTGGATACAGAATAATAAATTCCATAAATGATGTTTCAGTTGTTACCCCTTTTTCTCTTACTGCATGCGCCATTTTAAACTGCACAAAAAAAAGATTCACATATGAGTACATTCTCTCACATATCGAAACATATATGAAACACCTCTCCTCACAGGAAGCGAAACTTTCTGATACTCTCATATCCGATTATAAACATGCAATAGAACAGGTTTTCGAGTCATATATACAGAGAAAATTTATTGAACCGGTTCAGAAGGGTAAAATCAGCCACCCTAATATTCCGGAATTTTCGACCAATACCAACAAGCGCCCCGCAATGGAGTATTACAAGAACAACTGCATCTCCTTCTTTGTCCCCGCAGCTATCACCGCGCTTGAAATTCTTAAAATTGAATCTTTCCTGTTTCAGGCTTTCGATCTTCATTCCGGATATGCTTTTCAGCAAAACTTTTTTAAATACGAGTTTGCTTACAATGTCGACAAAACTCCTGAATACTTTGTTCGTAAAAGCATAAAGGCGTTTATCGACGATTCTGTGCTTGTTCCGCATGAAAGCCTTCCAGACACATACAATGTTACGTCAGGCGGGTTAAAGTCTTTGAAACTATTTTCCAATTTTTTAAAGCCGTATTTTGAATCATATCTTGTAGTACTTAACTTTTTAAAGGAGTCTCCCCACACAGGAATTGATGCAAAAGAGAGGATTAAGAAAATTCAGGTCTTGGGAAACCGCATGTATAAAATAAATGAAATTGAGCGTAATGAAGCACTCTCAAAAGTTAACTATGCAAATGCACTCGATTTTTTTGCAAACAAGGGGATCAAAGGCTCTGATGACAAGGAAAAAATAGCATTCTACGAAGATGCCATTCAAAAATACCTGAGCTTTCTGCAATAACTTGATAGAATAAGAATTTGCATTTTGGCCGCAGATGAACGCAGATTTTGAGTTTTAGCAACAGCTCAAATGGACAGGCTGTAGATTCATGGGCAAGAGCTAACAGCCTTCGGACTAAATAACCTGAGTAATTATTAATTATCTGCGGGTATCGGCGAAAATCTGCTGCATAACTTGCTGAAAGATTGCTATTTTAAGAAAGAGCAGTAAAACATGAAAGCTTTGATTCTTGCTGCAGGCCTTGGAACAAGGCTTGCCCCGTATACAGATCACACTCCCAAGCCGCTTTTTCCGGTCGGAGGCCGACCCTTACTCGACATGATAATAAGAAACCTCGAGACGGCTGGATGCGAATCGATCATAATAAACACTCATCATCTTCACAATAAGATCGAAGCTTTTTTAAATTTACAGAGATATTCCATACCCGTAACAACGCGCCATGAGCCTGTTATCCTCGGAACAGGCGGTGCCATAAAAAACGCCGGCAACTTCTGGGACAAGAGGCCGTTTATTGTGATAAACAGCGATATCTATACCGATATAGACCTGTGCGAAATCTACAGGTTTCATCTTGGCCATAATCACCCGGCAACCTTAGTATTAACCGATTATGAAGAATTTAATAATGTCCAGGTTGATGAAGACAATTTCATCCTCGGTTTTGAGAATTCCCGTGTCAATCCTCTTCCCTGTATAAATCAGGGACATATAAAGCGACTTACCTTCACGGGAATTCAGGTTCTCAACCCTGAAATTCTTGATTTCATTCCGGCGAATTCATTCTCAAACAGCATTGATGTTTTCAGGCAAATGATATCCTGTGGGAAAAAACTCCATGCCTTTATTCCAAAAAAACACTTCTGGAATGATCTGGGAACGCCCGGGAAATATATTGATACAGTGATAGGAGAAACAGCCCCAAAGGCTTTCAAGCTTGCGTTCCCGGATTACGACAAAGACCAGAAAATTAATATGTTCAGACTCAAAGGAGACGGTTCTGACAGAGGATGGTTCCGGCTTGTATCAGAAAAAGATTCTCTAATTATGGCTGATCATGGCATAAGGAAAGAGCTTTCTGCAACGGAAGCCGACTCCTTCATCGCAATTGGTCTCCATTTGCATAACAAAAGACTGCCGGTTCCGAGAATATTTCTTCACGATTCCTTTTCCGGGCTTGTTTTTCTTGAAGATCTCGGAGACACTAATTTTCAAACAGTTATAATGAACACAAAAAGTCAAAGCGAAACAATCTCCCGGTATAAATCCGTCATTGATCTTCTTATAATGCTGTCTCTCACCGGAGGCTCCGGCTTTGATGTTTCATGGACTTACCAGACACCCTGTTACACCGCAGACCTTATTCTCGAAAAAGAATGCAGATACTTCACGGATGCTTTTATTAAAGGTTACCTGAATAAAGAGATTGATTTTGACAGATATGAAATCGAATTTAAGATAATTGCGGCACTGGCTCTTGAACATCAGGTTAAGGGATTCATGCACCGGGATATGCAGTCCCGTAACATTATGGTTAAAAATAGCGAAATTTATTTTATAGACTTCCAGGGAGGACGCTTAGGTCCTCTTCAGTATGATCTCGCATCTCTTTTAATTGATCCGTATGTTGGATTGCCTTCCGGGATCCGTTCGGAACTGGTCGATTATTGCGCCGGAAAAATTTCATCCCTTGCCGGAATAAAAGCAGATAATTTCTGTCGCTGCTTCAAATACTGTTCAATTACCCGGAATCTCCAGATTCTCGGGGCATTCGGATATCTCAGCAGTGTCAAAGGCAAATCTTTTTTCGAAAACTATATCCCGGCTGCCTTAAGGAGTCTTAAGGAAAGCTTCGAGGCGCCGGAAGGAAAAGGTTTCCCGAAGTTGAAATCCCTCATTGACAATCTATTGTAACCTGAATATCTTTCTGCTATTGATTACACAAATAAGCTTGAAAAGCTGTTCGTAACCTTATTGCTTCGTAACCAAACAACTATTTTAAGATAATTAATTTCATTGAATTAAAGAGTTCAAATTTGAAATTTTGTGTGGAGGTGAATATGAGCAGAATAAAAGTTATGGTAAACGGAATGCCGGGAAATATGGCTGCAAACGTCGCAACACATATATTAAACGACAGCAGGTTTGAGCTTATTCCAATATCCCTTACAGGCCCTGAAATTTCGGAAAAAGAGCACAAAGTCGCTTCTTTTAACATCCGGCTCGTTCATCCCGTAGAAAGAGAAGTGGTTTTATTAGAATTAAAGAAAAAAGAGAACCTCTTTATAAGCGTTGACTATACTCATCCTTCTGCTGTAAACACGAACGCTCAGTTCTTCTGTGATAATTTCCTTCCCTTTGTGATGGGAACAACGGGCGGGGACAGAAAGAAACTGGAAGAGGCTGTTCTCTCCTCCGGAATTTGCGCGATAATCGCACCAAACATGGCAAAACAGATAGTCGGCTTTCAGGCCATGATGGAGTATGCGGCAAAAACATTCCCCGGTCTCTTTTCGGGATACACTTTAACAGTTAAAGAGAGCCATCAGAAGGGAAAAGCCGACACAAGCGGCACCGCACGGGCAATCATCGGGTATTTCAACAAGCTCGGAATACCTTTTTCCGAACAGCAAATCATTATGGAACGCGATCCCGAAAACCAGAAGATCAAATGGGGAATACCGGAAGAATTTCTCAAAGGGCACGGATGGCATACATATACGCTTGCATCCGAAGATAAAACAGTAAAGTTTGAATTCACGCACAACATAAACGGCCGTGATATTTATGCGGTGGGGACCCTTGACGCCATACTCTTTCTGCACAGAAAGGTGCTGGAAGGAGCACAGGGAAGGGTTTTTTCAATGATCGACGTTTTAAACGAAAAATAAACCCGGAAAACAGACGGCTTTAAAAAAGCCGCCGATTTTTCCTGATTTAAAACCGGAGGAGATATGAAAAAGTTATTAGTTCTTTTGTTCGGATTTATTTCGGTCCTTGCTTTATCCGGCTGCGGATACAATACGATGCAGGCCAATGAAGAGGCGGTTTTTGCAGCCTGGGGAGATGTTGAGGCGAGTTACCAGCGCCGTCTCGATCTTATACCCAACCTCGTTGAGGTGGTCAAGGGTTACGCAAAGCATGAAGCCGATACCCTGACGGCCGTTACAGAAGCAAGAGCCAAAGCTGGCTCCATGCAGATTTCAAAAGGACTTCTCAATAATCCTGAAGCATTCGGCAAGTTCCAGCAGGCCCAGGGAGAACTATCAGGCGCTCTTTCACGGCTCATGGTTATTGTTGAAAGATATCCCGATTTAAAGGCCAACCAGAATTTCATGGATCTGCAAAACCAGCTTGAGGGGACAGAAAACAGAATTAATGTTGCAAGAGTAAGGTACAATAAATCAGTCCAGGTTTTCAATACGAGCATCAGAATTTTCCCCAATTCTCTGACAAACTCTCTTTTGCTTCATCTTGAGCGCAAAGAGCCTTTCAAAGCCGATGAAGCTGCAAAAAGCGCTCCCAAGGTGAGCTTTTCAGTGCAATAATATAACCCCGATAAACGGGACTCTTTTCAGTACCCCCTTGAGGGGTGAAAGTGCGTTAACGAAATTATTTCCTGCCGATCTTTTCAGTACCCCCTTGGGGGGTGGGAAAACGCAGGAAATAATTTCTAAGCCGTTGTAACAAAATAACTGTAACATTGGAATTTTCTGCCCGGCATAAGGAGCCGTAACGAACTGGTTAGAAATGTAATGGTTATTTCGTAACGGCTCCTAACTTACTAAAGGGGTCGATTCGTGTTAAACTGGATTATCGCGTTGCTTTTTATAATATTTCCGTTCTCCGCCGGAGCGCTTGATGTTCCGCATCTTAAAGGAAGAGTAAATGACTATGCTTTAATGCTCTCTCCTGAAACTGTGCAGAAACTGGAGGCTGCTTTGTCTGCAATTGAAAGCAGCGATTCAACCCAGATCGTGGTTCTTACCATTCCTTCTCTTGAAGGGGAGATCCTCGAGGAGTTTTCCATAAAGGTTGCTGAAGCCTGGAAAATAGGACAAAATAATCTCGATAACGGCGCTATTCTCCTCGTCTCAAAAAATGACCGTAAGCTCAGGATTGAAGTAGGACGCGGACTGGAAGGAAAGCTGACGGATCTTGTCTCGGGAAGAATTATACGCTCCGAAATAATTCCCAAGTTCAAGGAAGGCGACTTCAACGGCGGAATTGAGGCCGGTATTAATGCCATTGTTTCGGTTGTCAGAGGCGAATATAAGGCGTCCGATTCCGATACCGCAAAGAAAGAGAGTGGAAAGAACCCCATATTCGCCCTGCTTATTTTTCTTTTTGTTATAACCGCGGCTTTGTCCGGTATTTCGAAAATCCTCGGAGGAGCATCAGGAGCTGTTCTTCTTCCTGTAATATCGCTCTTTTCTTTTCCCGGAATCTCCATGATGCTTCTCGGCATTCTTGCAATAGCCGGCTTTGCTTTCGGGCTTTTATCCGGTGCAATGACCGGCGGAGCCGGAAGATCTCATTCCGGCGGAATCAGACCGGGAGGCTTCATCGGAGGCTTTGGAGGAGGCGGCGGTTTCGGGGGTGGAGGTTTTTCAGGCGGAGGCGGAGGCTTCGGAGGCGGAGGATCATCGGGAAGCTGGTAAGCCGTTGTAATAAAATAACTGTAACATTGAACCGCAATAGCGAGCGCATTCCCCGTAGCTGGCTGCGGGAAGCTTCAAATACTGTGACCGGCATAAGGAGCCGTAACAAAATGGTCGGAAATATAATAGTTATTTTGAACGGCCTAAAAGGAAAGGGATCATGAAAATTAAGGCATCGGAATTATTCAGCACGGAAGAAAATAAAGATATCGCCGATTCTATAAAAAAGGCTGAGTCAAATACGTCCGGCGAAATCGTAATAATGGTTGTGGATTCAAGCGATTCATACAGGGAAACCGAAACACTCGGAGCTTTTATCCTCGCTGGCTTTTTTTCACTAATTCTTGAAACCGTAAAAGCATATTTGATCGCATTAAAGGCAGCCGATTGGGGTTACAGTCTGTCAGGCTTTTCCGCCCAGTTTCTGTCAGAAGCCGCAGCGAATGCCACTGTCTGGACTTATATCCCGATGGTATTTGTGCTCTATTTCCCCTTCAGGTTCTTCATCTCAAAATTTCCTGAAATGAAAATTCTTTTCTTATCCGGCAAACGAATTGAAGAGACAGTAAGAGAACGCGCCGTTATGGCTTTTTATGAAAAACAGTTATATAAAACAAGAGACGAAACCGGGATTCTAATTTTTATCTCGCTTCTTGAACACCGGGTATGGATACTGGGAGATAGAGGCATCAATACAAAAATTGCCCCTGATTTCTGGGGAAAAATAACTGCTGAGCTTTCAATTGGAATCGGGAAAAAAGAATACGGAAAATCCATATGCCGTGCAATAGACAAATGCGGTGAAGAGTTATCCCTGCATTTTCCTGTAAAATCAGACGACACAGATGAACTTGCCAATGAGGTGATTCTTTAAAAAGAATATTAAATTCCGGCTTTAAAAAGCACCGACCACATCATAAACCCTGGATAGAGCATCATCCAGTTTTCCGGGTATGTTTCCGCCCGCCTGGGCCATGTCGGATCTTCCTCCCCCACCGCCTCCGACAATTGTTGAAATCTGTTTAATAATATTTCCGGCATGGTATTTTCCTGTCAGGTCCTTCGTTACAACAACAATAAGAAGAACTTTATCACCGGCTGCACTTCCCAGCACGATAATTCCGGATTTTATTTTATCCCTGAACCTGTCGGCAAGATCTCTCAGTGCGGCAGGAGTCTCTACTGAAACTTTTTTAACAAAAACACTGACTCCGTTTAACGATTTTATTTCATCATCGATCCCATCGGCTGCGCCGGATGCGATTTTCCCCTTTGCTTTTTCAAGTTCTTTTTCAAGAAGCCTTTCTCTGGAAAGCATCTTTTCGACTCTCTGATGCAATGCTTCGGGCTTTTCCTTGAGAATACGCGCGGTCGCCTGCAGAATGTTTTCACTCTGCTGAGTGTAATTTACGGCGGCAGCACCGGTTAAAGCTTCGATACGCCTCACTCCGGATGCAACGCTCGATTCACTGATAATCCTGAAAAGGCCTATATTTCCGGTACGGTCAGTGTGTGTTCCGCCACAAAGTTCCCTGCTGAAAGAGGCAAGAGAAATAACTCTTACGACATCTCCGTACTTTTCTTCAAAAAGGGCCATTGCGCCTGATTTGAAAGCTTTCTCTGCATCCATCTCTTCGATGGATGTTACAGCATTTTCCCTGATTCTTTCATTTACTTCAGATTCGATCCTGTCCAGAGTTTCCTTGTCAATACCGGAAAAATGGGAGAAATCGAAACGAAGTCTGTCGGGAGAGACAAGCGAACCGGCCTGTTTCACATGGTCTCCTAAATTCTGCCTTAAAATCGAATGGAGTATATGTGTGGCGGTATGATTAAGGGCTGTTGCATCCCGCCTTTCCTTGTCTACCGAAAGAGTTACAATTTGTCCTGCTTTAACACTGCCCTTTATGACTTTTCCTTTATGAATTATTATTCCTGTCGGATCCTTTACCGTAACTGAAATTTCAATTTCAAGGCTCTTTGATTTTATCAAACCGGCATCTCCGGTCTGGCCTCCCGATTCGCCATAAAAAGGGGTTTCTTCGGTGACAATTTCGATATCCATGCCGGCAGCGGCTTCGGTAACTTCTTCTCCGTTTTCCACAATAAGAAGAACTTTGGAATCGCATGAAAGCCTCTCATATCCGACAAATCTTGGTATCAACCTTTTTGTGGAAAGATTTTTATATGCTTCGCTTATTCCGGTAAAAACGGCAACCGATCTCGACTTTTCTCTCTGTCCGTCCATTGCGGCATTAAATCCGTCCATATCAAGAAAAAGCTTTTCATCGCGCACAACATCCCGCACTACATCAACCGGGAAACCATAAGTGTCATACAGCTTGAAGATAACATCCCCGGGAACCGTATTTGCTCCTTTGGCTCTTATCTCCGAAAGTTCATCATTTAACAGTTTCAAACCGTTATCGAGGGTCTCTGAAAAACGGGCTTCCTCATTTTTTATGACATTTGCAATAAATGCCTCCGCACCGTTAAATTCCGGATATGCCTCCTTCATAGATTCAACAACAACGCCGGAAGTATCATGCAGGAAAGGTTTAACAAGGCCGATGTTTCGCCCGTAGCGTATCGCCCTTCTCATTATTCTGCGAAGCACATATCCCCTGCCCTCGTTTGACGGAAGAATTCCGTCGCAGATAAGAAAAGCTGCAGCCCTGCTGTGATCGGCGATTACCTTCAGCGCCACATCGGATGCGGCAGACTCACCCAGGCTCTTTCCTGAAAGCTCACCTGTCCTTTTTATAATCGGAACAATAAGATCTGTGTCATAGTTTGTAGGCACATTCTGAACCACGGTGACAATGCGCTCAAGGCCCATTCCTGTATCGATACTGGGCTTTGGGAGAGGAGTCATTTTTCCGGAAGCATCCCTGTTAAACTGCATGAAAACAAGGTTCCATATTTCAAGATACCTGTCGCAGTCACAGCCCACTTTGCATTCGGGCCTGCCGCAACCATATTTTTCTCCCCTGTCAATAAGTATTTCTGAGCACGGCCCGCAAGGTCCGGTATCCCCCATAGACCAGAAATTGTCCTTTTCGCCGAATCTTACTATCCTATCTTCCGGAATACCGATATTTTTGTGCCAGAGATTATGGGCTTCATCATCGTCGAGATAAACCGAAGCCCACAATTTGTCCCCAGGAAGCCTATAACCGTTTGTCAGAAGATCCCAGGCAAATTCTATGGCCTTTTCCTTGAAGTAATCGCCGAATGAAAAATTGCCTAGCATTTCAAAGAAAGTATGATGCCTTGCGGTATAACCGACATTTTCAAGATCATTATGCTTTCCGCCTGCTCGCACGCATTTCTGTGATGTCACTGCCCTCAAATAGTTTCTTTTCTCCTCTCCGAGAAAAGTCCGCTTGAACTGAACCATTCCTGCATTTGTAAAGAGCAAAGTTGGATCATCAGATGGAACAAGGGATGAGCTCCTTACCACCTGATGATCGCGCTTTTTGAAATATTCAAGAAACTCCCTGCGAATCTCGTTGCCTGTCATTCATAACTCCATATATCGGTTTGCTGATGTAAATTTATGTCTGTAAACAACTTATTCCACTTTGATCTCTTCCTTTACCGGCGAAAGACCAATCGTCTCCCTCACCTTTGCATACAGGCTGTTGAATATATCTGTATTTTCCTTTAAAAATTTTTTAACATTCTCGCGGCCCTGGCCTATTCTTTCACCGTTATATGAGTACCATGCTCCGCTTTTGTCGATTACTCCCAGCTCCGCCCCTATATCGACAGCATCACCTATCTTTGATATTCCTTCTCCGTACATGATATCAAACTCAGCCTCTTTGAAAGGCGGAGCCATCTTGTTTTTGACAACCCGGACCTTTGTTCTGTTTCCGACAACCTCCTGTCCATCCTTGATGGATGCGGTACGGCGTATATCAAGTCTCACGGATGAGTAGAACTTCAGGGCATTCCCTCCTGTGGTCGTCTCTGGGTTTCCGAATACAATACCTATCTTCATTCTTATCTGATTTATAAAAATAACCGAGGTCATTGTCTTGCCGATTGTTCCGGTCAGTTTTCTCAAAGCCTGGGACATCAGCCTTGCCTGAAGCCCCATATGGGAATCGCCCATTTCACCTTCAATTTCCGCTCTCGGTACAAGAGCGGCGACCGAATCTATTACCATAATATCTATAGCCCCGCTTCTGACAAGCATATCGGCAATTTCAAGGGCCTGTTCCCCGGTATCAGGCTGGGCTACAAGAAGTTCATCGCAGTTGACTCCGATTCTCCTTGCATAGGCTGTGTCAAGGGCGTGTTCCGCATCGATAAAAGCTGCGATGCCGCCCTGCCTCTGGGCTTCAGAAATGGCGTTAAGAGCAAGCGTTGTCTTGCCCGACGACTCAGGCCCGAAAATCTCTATAACCCTTCCCCTGGGGATCCCTCCCACGCCAAGCGCCCTGTCCAGCGCAAGTGATCCGGTGGGTATTACAGGAACATCGCTTATCGGCCTGCTGCCCAGCTTCATAATGGCCCCTTTGCCGAACTGGCGCTCTATCTGCCCAATTGCAGTATCAACCGCTTTCTCCTTGTCTATTGAATTGCTGCTCATAATCTCCCCTCCTTCTCCGGTATATAACAAACACTTACACAGGTTTTAAACGTAACTTTTTCAAAGCCGTCAAAGTTACATCTCATTCTTTTTCTTTTCAGTTAAAGTAACTCTCAAAAGCTCTGTATAAACAGGACCTCCCGACAAAAGATCACTTTTAAACAGAATGATCTCTTTGGCATTAAAAATTTCCGTGTTAAAATCCTTATGCTTTCTTATTGCTTCGGTCAGTCTCTCGCTGTTAACTCTGTCTTTAAAACGGCCTATGGTAATATGTCCTTTAAACGGCCTCTCTTCTTTTTTAAAACCGGATTTCTCCAGATTTTTTTCTAGAGCATCCTGAAAACTTAAAAGCAGGGATATCTGGCCAGAAAGACCGGCCCATATTACTCGCGGGCGGGCAACAGACGGGAAGACGCCGATCCCTTTTGCAGAAAGAGTTAAAGGTGAGCAACAGCCTGCACAGTCACTCATTGCTATCCCGATACTCTCTTTATACGATTCGCTTATGTTTCCGAAAAATTTCAGAGTAAGATGGATATTTTCAGGCCGGACCCATCTTACCGGGAGTCTGAATAGCTTCAAATCTTCCTGAATTTTATTTATGGAAGATAATATATTTTCCGGAAGTCTCAGTGCTATAAAAGCTCTTATATTACCGAACATGAAATTAAATGAACCTGTTCAACCCGTTTCTTTATCAGGCATTCTCTTTCCTGCCGGAGCCAGGGTCAACTGATCAGCTGTCCGGCAGAGTAAACTGCGGTTCACCCAGAAAGAATCTTCCCTTAGAAATCCATTCTTTCAGCATATCAGCTATTTCACGGGCCTTTGAAAGGCTTGAAAGCGGGACT
>JAHJRK010000450.1 GCA_018830925.1 Pseudomonadota bacterium | reverse complement strand
GGAAAAGAGCAGCTGGGATTGAATTTCTTTACTTCTTCAAGTATGGCGGCTCTTTCTTCTCCCTGCAAAAGGTCTACATCGACAAAGTCATATTTTATTGTGCAGTCGCCGAGCAGTTTCTTCGTTGCCTTGCAGTGACTGCATGTACTGAGTGAAAATATCTTGACCGGAGCCATATTATTATCCTTTCATAAAATTTACGGCTTTGTAAAAAGCCCAATAATTCCCATGAAACAATTAGGTATTATATTCCTTAAATGTATTCAACTATAATTTTACAGCTATATCTTCATTTCCTGTTCTTTTCTGATCCCTCCTGCTTCCATTTGACAAAGCACGGCAAGCATATATGGAAAAGAAGCAGGATGAAAAGTATCTCCCGATAAAATCGCTTCAATGGTTTTTTCTGCGGCTTGTGCAAAATCCACCCTTCCCGTTATCCCGGACAGGCGCAAAAGGTTCCGGATTGCAACAGAGCCCGGCGATGGGATTACGCTGTCCGAATCATCTTTTATCCTCAAAATAAGGCTTTTATCATGTTCAGGACCTGTCATGTAAAAGCCGCCGTATTCTGCATCATAAAACAATCTTAACTGCTCTTCCGAAAGTAAAATGGCAGTTTCAAGCCATCTTGATCCGGAATCTGAAACATAAAGGTCTATAAGCCCTGAAACAAGAAATGCATAATCGCTTCCCATCCCAAAAATATTTTTTTCTCCATCCCGCCATCTCCTGAAGAGCATTCCGGTTTTTTCGTCGTATAGATCAGACAATATGAATTCTGCCGCATTTATTGCCGCTCCAAGATATTTCTTATCACCAAGAACCTGATATGCCTTACAAAGCGCTGAGATCATAAGCCCGTTCCAGGAAGTGAGTATCTTGTCGTCAAGATGCGGTTTTTTTCTTTTTATTCTTGTGTAATACAGTTTTTTTGTTGATTTATTTATGATTTGGGCGGTTTTTTCTTTTGAGAGGTTGAATTTTATTGCCGTCTCTTCAACAGAGTGTTTCACATGAAGAATATTTTTTCCTTTAAAATATCCGTGGGGATCAGATTCTGCGTTTCCTCCCGGAATCACGCCAAAATAAAATGAAAATATACCTGCCGCGTCATTTCCCAGAATGTCATCCAGCTCTTCTTTGCTCCAGACATAAAAAGCCCCTTCAATCTTTTCCTGTTCTTCTTCAGGGCTTTCCTGAGCCGGTTTATCCGGAATACTATCGGCATCTTCAGCCGAATAGAAGCCTCCCTGAGGGCTTGTCATATCACAAAGAACATAATCGGCGGTTTCTCGGGCAATTGTTGCAAAATAATCGTCGGATGTTATTTGATAGGCTTCAAGATATGTCGTAATAAGCTGGGCATTATCATACAACATTTTTTCAAAATGCGGAATATGCCATTTTTCATCGGTCGAATACCTGTGGAATCCTCCGCCGATTTGATCATAAATGCCTCCCCCGGCCATTGCCCTCAGCGTAAAGTCTGCCATTTGAAGAGCCTTTTTGGCGGAAACTGCTTTTCCGGTTTTTTTTCCGTACGAAGAATACGCAAGGAGAAAATTTAATATGGATGGTAATGGCAACTTTGGGGCTTTTCCAAATCCGCCTGATTTGCCGTCAAAAACGGAAGCATAATATTCAAAAGCTTTGTCCAGATGAGCCTGCCTGTTTTGCTTTGAAGCAGTATTTTTCTGCCCATAAGAAAGATTCTTCCGCAGTAAAACCGTGAGAGCATCGGCAGAACTTATTATTTCCCCATAAGTTAAAGGATCTTTCCAGGCAATTGCAATTTTATTAAGAAGATCAGGCCATGAGTAAATACCGAACCTTGATTTGCCAGGAAAATAAGTGCCGCCGAAAAATGGTTTGAGTTTCGGTGTTAAAAATACATTCAAAGGCCATCCGGCTGAACCTGTTAAAGCTGTTACGGCGCTGATATAAAGACGATCTATATCCGGTCTTTCTTCCCTGTCAACTTTTATACATATGAAGTTTTTATTCATTATTACTGCGATCGCAGGATCCGTGAAGGATTCCTTTTCCATTACGTGGCACCAGTGGCAGGTTGAATAACCTATTGATAATAGAACCGGCTTATTTTCCTTTTCGGCCCTGGCAAATGCCTCTTCGCCCCAAGGATACCAGTCAACCGGATTATATGCATGCTGCATAAGATATGGACTTTTCTCGTTTATCAAATGGTTGGAGATTTTCTTTTTGTTGTCATCCGGTCTTATTATTTCAGTATTCATATTAATATCCCCCAGACATTCTTTACGGCTTCATAAAAAGTCATTCTTTGTTTTCACAAATACGGGCTTGACAATAATATAGCTGTCCTTACTTTAATTGATAATAATTCCTATTTAGGAATTGTCCAATTTTTCGCCGGTAAAACATATAAATAATGTCCACATG
>JAHJRK010000065.1 GCA_018830925.1 Pseudomonadota bacterium | reverse complement strand
TGTAAAACAGGCACATCTCCTTAAGCCGGCATTGCATATCATTGTCAGGGCCGAGGGTGTTGAGCAATCCCGGGCATTATATGAAAGCGGTGTTTATATGGCTGTTCTTCCGGAGATGGAGGCAGGACTGGAAATTGCAAGGCAGGCGCTCCTTCACCTGGAAATCCCTGTAGCCGTTATTCAAGAATATACTGATGCTGTGCGGCAACAACTTTATGCACCAATTTATCAATCAAACCATGATCATCAACTCCTGGCCAAGCTTAATAACATAAAAAATATGCTGGAAATTTCATGGGTTACTCTCACACATGGAAGCCCTCTTATCAGTAAAAGCATTAAAGATGCTGCCGTTCGCACCAAAACAGGAGCGTCAATTGTAGGGATTATCCATGAAAAAGTATTTTTTTCCAATCCCAAAACGGATTATTCTTTCCGAGAAGGTGATTTGGTGGCAGTAGTCGGTAATCAACAAGAACGGAATGCTTTCAAAAAACTAGCTGGCGTTTGTTGAAACTATTTGCCGAGTTTGGATGTTAGCTTTCAAAATATCTTGATGGAGAATTACATGGATCATGAATTGCCAAATGGTCTCACAATAAGAAACAGTAAACCTTCGGATCACTCAAGAATACTATACGTGTTGAAATACTGGTGGGGGGGCAGAGATCTTACTTTCATGTTGCCGAAACTATTTTTAATACACTTTAACAACACATCATTTGTGATAGAGAAAGGCGATGAATTAATAGCGTTCTTGATAGCTTTTCTATCACCGGCAAAATCAAAGGAAGGTTATATACATTTTGCTGGTGTCCATCCGGATTACCGCGGACTCGGGATTGGGAAGCTGCTATACAATCGCTTTTTTATGATTTGCAAAGAAAATAATCGTGACAACATCAGGGCTTGCACGTCACCAGTTAACAAAGGATCGATTTATTTCCATAAAAAGATTGGCTTCGAAATTTCCAAAGGAAATGCAGAAATTGAAGGCACGCAGGTCACACTTGATTATAATAGGCCTGATGATCCGAAAGTGTTGTTCCATATTTCAATTTAACTTCAGCTAAAATCGGCTTTTAGTCGGACCCGCTTATCGTCAAACAGCGTTTGCCACTCGACCTTCTGCTGATCCGCTGCGATTATGTGCTAATGAAAAAGGATCGAAATATTATGGATAGTACGGCATTATTAATGTGGGGGTTATTGTTTGGCTCAATCGGTATGGGGTACTTAGTATACGGAAAAAAACAACGGCGAGGCATTGCTCTCCTGTCTGGTGTTGTCTTGTGTTCATTTCCTTATTTTGTTTCCAATGTATTTCTTATGATTCTTGTTGGAATTATTGTAATGGCTCTCCCTTTTTTTATAAAATATTAAACTGATGATCACATAACCATTTGTTGGTTTTAAACGGGAGCCAGCAGTACTGAGTTAGCTATTGATTATCCAGCAGAATTCAAACTACTTTTTTGCTGTTTAACACGTGACACGCTCTCGTAAGACATCGCAACGTTATGCTTTTTATACTAACAATTATAAAGATTTATTGAATTTATAATGGACAAATATGCTTACTTTGCTGAATTAGAACAAAATGAAAAAGAAGGTGAAGATTACTCCATACTATATCGTAAAGCCGGTTCAAAATTTGCTATAATGGCGCCCCACGGAGGAGGCATAGAGCCGGGAGCTTTAGATATTGCAGATGCGATAGCTGGAATCGAACATACATTTTATGCCTTCAAAGGGATAAAAATAACGGGGAATAAAATATTACACATAAACAGCAACAGGTATGATGAACCAATAGGATTAAGCACTTCGAAAAATGCACTCATTGTCATTTCTATACATGGATGCAGAGACAAAAATGAAATTGTTTTCATCGGAGGTAAAAACCAGGAACTAAAACAAATAATAGTGGATGCATTAAAGATAACAGGATTTAAGGCTGTGATAAGCGAAGTGCCAAGCCTTCGCGGAATCAGTCCTGAAAACATTTGCAACAAATGTAAGAGTGGGAAAGGTGTGCAACTGGAAATTTCAAGAGGATTAAGAGAAAATTTGTTCGATAACCTGGATCGACGTTCATTAAGAAAGAAAACAGAAGATTTTTATAAATTCGTTAATACTATAAAGGAGGCCATACTATTTTTTAACGCAAAACATAACCTGTCGAATGCAGCGGACTCAGTTCCATCGCTGCGGCAATAGGCTTTTACGTCACCACATGGGAGGAATAAAGATGAGCAATAACAAGAATGAAAGTACATCTCCGAATGTCCTACCGTCCCTGCCCTACGCGGATAACGCGCTGGCCCCTGTAATCTCTGCAAATACAGTTGCCTTTCACTACGGCAAGCATCACATGGGATATGTCGATAATCTCAACAAACTGATAGCAGGAACGGAGCTTGCGTACCTGCCGTTGGAGAAAATCATCACCGAGACAACCGGCAAAGTAGGCAAGACCGCGATCTTCAATAATGCCGCGCAAGCGTGGAACCACACGTTTTACTGGCGCAGTTTGAGGCCGAAAGGCGGCGGTGAACCACCCGCGGTGTTGAAGCAAAAGATCGAGGCATCATTCAGCACCTTGGATGCATGCAAGAAGGAGTTGGCAACTGCTGCAACGACACAGTTCGGCAGCGGCTGGACATGGCTCGTGCTGGATGGCAACAAGATCAAGGTGGTCAAGACCAGCAATGCAGATGTGCCGATTACCACTGGTATGAAACCCTTATTGACCATCGACGTATGGGAACACGCCTACTACCTGGATTACCAGAACCGCCGTGCGGACTATGTCAACGCAGTGCTGGATAATCTGATTAATTGGGATTTCGCGGCAGAGAACCTTGCCTGATGACAGCCTGAACGGTCGCAGGATTTATCCAAAACATATCTGATAAGGCGCTCCATCCAACGCCTACTGCTGCGTATCCAGCATCGGTAGAGTTTTGTAGTTTGCTGTCCTTTTGTAATTATCAAATGGAACTATGAATCGTTTTCTAAAACAAAATGAAGTCGTATCAGACACGCAAACAGGTTTGATATGGACAATTAATGCTTCTATATCCGATTTCCCAATGACCTGGAATGAGGCATTGACTTTTATTAAAGAATTGAACCATTCAGAGCTCTGTGGCTATAGCGATTGGAAACTTCCAAATCGTAAAGAATTGATCAGTTTAATGAGCTATAAAACGATTAATCCGAGTTTACCGCCTTCTCATACATTTATTAATATCTTTACCGGTTACTACTGGACTTCTACGAGTTGTGCCAGACTGCCAGAACAAGCATGGTACATCCATTTGGGGGGAGCAAGAGTATTTAAAGGTATGAAACTCAATTCATATATGGTGTGGCCTGTTCGCATTGCTGATAATTATGACACTAACTATTTTCAGACCGGGCAACGGAATTGTTATGGCGCGAATGGAGATATTATAGATTGTGACAATACGGGTCAGGACGGCGAATTTCAGTCAGGTTTACATTGTAATAACCCTCGTTTCTTAGAAAATGCCAATTTTGTATATGACAATGCTACAGATCTGACATGGTTTAAAAATGCCAATTTCAATAACGATATGCTGGATTGGAATTCGGCATTTGATTTGGTAGAGAAGATAAACAGAGAATGTAAATATGGTTATAATGATTGGCGGGTTCCGAGTCTTGATGAATTGGAAAGTTTAACAGATATGAGTCGCCATTCGCCGGCTTTGCCAGTTGATAATCCCTTTATTAATGTTCAGGAATTTTACTGGTCTTCAACAACAAGCATGTATGAAAACCGTTATGCTTGGGTGCTTTATATGAAAGACGGGGCTGTCGGTGTAGGATATAAACTGTTATCCGAATTTTATCTTTGGCCTGTTAGGGGAAACAAAACACAGAAAGAGCGTAACACTCTGTTATAACTGAAATCTTTTATACTTTCCCAGTCTATAATTAAAGTACGAATCGGTGTTTTTAGAATTTATTAATAATATAGACTATTATAAAAATTTTTCTTGACAGACACAGATAGACTGTGTGAAGGAATATATGCTACTGATATTTATTTTGAAGGAATTATTTCATGTCTTTTGAATCCATTTCATTTAACAAAAACACACACCTTGCCCCTGCTCAAAAAAAGGTCATGAAATATATCCTCGATCATTACGAAGAGGCTATCTTCCTGACAGCTTCCAAGTTGTCCCGGAAGGCAGGAGTCAGCGAGGCAACGGTTGTGAGGCTCGCTCAGGTTCTCGGATATTATGGATATCCGGGAATGCAGGAAGCGCTTCGGGAAAACCTTCAGAACCGTCTATCCACAGTCACGCGTATGGAAAAAACGGTTAAGCATACGCCGGGCGATGGAGATGTCCTGATGAAAATTATGCAGGAAGATATCCTTAACCTTTCCCAAACCCTGCAGGACATTTCAGTTGAAACTTTTAATCAGGCTGTTTCGGAAATGCAGAAAGCACGAAGAATCTTCGTTGCTGGCTTAAGGGGAGCTCACGCCCCCGCGCTTATACTGAGCCTGTATTTAAGGTTTTTAAAAAAAGACGCCCATCTTTTGGCACCCGGTATCGGAGATGTTTGGAATAACATTCACGGTGTAGGCCCTGAAGATTTGGTCATCGGTATAAGTTTTCCCCGGTATACCAGATTGACGGTTGAAATTCTTGAATATGCTTCCAGGCAAGGAGCGCGCGTCGGTGCCATCACGGACTCTCCGCTTTCTCCCCTTGCGGAATATGCTGATTGGGTTCTTCCGGTTCATTCCCGGCTCGACTCTTTCATTGAATCTTTTACGGCTGCCACCAGCATCGTTAACGCACTCCTTACGGCAATAAGTATAAAGAATCCTGATGAAACCATGAAAGCCCTGAGAGATCGGGAAGCTCTTTGGAAAGAAAAGAATATTTACGTAATAAAAAACAAGACATAACACATATTTAACAGTTTTAAAAACCGACCGGGATAAAGGCGCGTTATGCGTTGGAGCCCGTAAGACATTTCCCCAAAAAACGGAAGGCTAAAATGATTCATCCGCTTCACACTCTTTTTCACCCGAAATCGATTGCCGTTATCGGCGCATCTGAAGTTCCGGGCAAGGCTGCCGAACGCAGGACCAGAAGTCTTATACAGGGCGGCTATGAAG
>JAHJRK010000449.1 GCA_018830925.1 Pseudomonadota bacterium | reverse complement strand
TTCTTTCTTCATTTGTCAATTCTACAATATAGTTTTTTTGCATAATAGCCTCCATGCCGTAATAATGGTTATAATTTGGTACAACTCATTATCGGCACAAAAGCTAAATATCCTGAATTATTTCACGGACAATGTACTAGCTTCCATAGCAGCATTTTTCCAATTTTTCTGTGCGATAGACAAATCCAAGGCAGCCTTACCTGACTGACCAGCTTCCGTGAGTCGTCCAAGTGCTCGAAGGTTATAGGTAGTTCCACGAAGAATAAAGTCTTTATCTTCCTCTCTGAGTTCAGTTACGGACTGATCCCAAAGTGTCTTGAAGAAATCTGCGTAGACAGCCAATTCAGCTCCTATCGCACCGAGTTTTCTGGTACTATAGGCATTGTTTTCCCTTTGAATCCGGCGTTTATATACCTTGTCCAAGGCTTCTTGGTGTCGACCTGCGGCACAACCGTGATATACCGCCCGAAACAACGGCTCCATCTCCTCCAACGTCTCCGGCAGTTCCTTCTTCGGCACACCTCTATAATACTCATATAATCTGCTGTGCGCCTCCCGCCACGCATCTTGCTTTTCTTCCCTCAACTTTTCCCCAAAATGCTCCCTCACCAACGGATGGCAATCAATCACGTCAGGATTATGTTTACTTTCTTGTGCCAGTAACTTGCAATCTCGAAGTTCTCCAAGTAACTTGTTCCATTCTGTCTCTTTAATTTTCTGTAAATGTTCCGTCAATCCCGCTATGGCTGGCACAGTCCGAACAGCGTTAATTGCCGCCAGTTCAGCAGGCCGGTCAAACAAACCCATAATTCTAAGAATTTCTCCTTTAGCTCTTTTGCCAAATCGCTTATCGAAAGCCTCCATCACCCTGCGGGGATGTCTGCCTTTTTCCACCGGCACATCGATATCCGCAATTCCCTCAGCATTGGAAATATGATGCCCCGGGATGCCGTGCAAGTAGCTTGCTAGTAAATTAATCGCCAATGCATGATTCCCGAATTCTCTTGTTGCCTGCTCTAACTGCTCATCTGTCCCTTGTATACCCCTGACCTTCAATAGCTCTCTACCTGCCTCATCGGATATCTGGTCTAGATTCATGACCTTCACCGTTTGCGCATATCTCACTATTTCCGGAATATCTTCCCTCGTTGTAATTACACATAGCCCATTATTTTCTTTGGCAAGTTCTGACACCAGCATAGCCAGTGCGTTGTCTTTGATTTTGCCCTTCTCGAAATCCATGTCTGACTGCAACGGTTCCATCCCATCGAGTATTAGCAGGGTTTTCTTCTCTCGCACCAACTTCGCCAGCCGTTTCCCCTTTTCCCATTCTGAACCTTCTGCAGGATTGGTATCTCCGAACCATTTTAACGCCTCATTAATAAACATATCTGCCGATGTTACTCGTTCACCTGTCCCTTGACTATAAAATGACCAGCTATAAACTCGTTCTGCGCCACGGTAGTTATCCCATCGCATCCTCTCAATCCATTTGTTAATCAAAGTAGATTTCCCCGTCCCGCCGTAAGCAACAAAACTCAATACATTTGTATCCGCAGAATCCCAGGCGTCGTTAAGAATCTTCAATTCCTTTTGTCGTCCAAAAAGTTCATAGCCGGTTCTTGGCAACCGAGTAATATCGATGTTTTCGCCAGCAAGTACTGGAAATTCGATTATTGGTTTTTCAACTTGCTCGAAATCTTTCTTTATTTGCTTGATTAATCTTTCAATTTGAAAATCCCAAGCGTTCTTATCTTTAAAATCAGCATAAGTAAGAATTTGCAATCTCTTAGGCAAAGAACAATCATCAAGCTTTAACGGCAATATCTTTTTCCTTAAGCCGATAGGGTCTTCGGTTTGCACCATTATGCCTTCGAACTGGGTAAATTCGCTTTCAGTCCAGTGTTGAGTCAAGACCAAAAGGGTTTTTGCACACTTTTCAACCGCACGCTCCATATTGATTACACTTGCAACCCCAATCTCAAAATCGCGGTAGTCAATATGCGTTTGTATCCCCTCTGCCTCAAGCTTTGGCACCAGCCAATTTCTGACCCAGTCCTTGTCTTTGTGACTGTAGCTGATAAATACGGTAGGATGTTCTTTTCCCTCTATTTTAGCCATAGGACCTTTCTGAAAATCCCCTTAGTTTTCGGCTATGTTGCCCGCACCCACCGATGTATCTCAAAGCCTCTAATTCTCTACTCTACAATACCACAACTTTTCTTCTTTCGCAACCAAATCCCCATAATCTAAAATCCCACAGATTCCCAGGAGGTTGATTGACGAACGTCAACTATCAATTTTCACGCCCGCAGGCGTTCCTCAAATCTTAAATTTTAAATCTTAAATCTTCAATGGAACAGACCCTTTTTCTTCGCCGCCGGTATTCTCGCCGGCATATCTTTGCATATTTTACTGATTACTTTTTGTGTCGCTTCTGCTTTTTGCGGTGCCAGCAGATTTCCTGCCGCCCCGCCGATGACTCCGCCTATTACCCCGCCGACAACTTTATCTTTGCTGTCCTCGCCGCTTGCCGCAACGCCCGCCCCTGCCCCTGCCGCAGCGCCCAGTATTGTGCTCAGTATCTTTTCCGTTGACCCTTGTCCGCTGCCAACCCAAAGTACGCT
>JAHJRK010000448.1 GCA_018830925.1 Pseudomonadota bacterium | reverse complement strand
TTATATGGGATGGTGCTGATAATATGATTACAATTGAAAAATCTGAAAGACTGATAAATCTTCCTCCTTACCTTTTTAAGGAGATTGACAGGCAGAAGGAAGAGGTCAGAAAGCGCGGTGTTGATATAATAAGCCTTGGTGTCGGAGATCCCGATATGCCGACTCCTCCTCATATTATTGAGGCTTTGCAGAAAGCAGCGACCTATCCGGAAAACCACAAGTACCCGTCATATTCAGGAATGGACGATTTCAACAGGTCGGTTGCAAGGTGGTATAAGAAAAGATTCAATGTGAAGCTTGACCCGGAAAGTGAAGTCTTAACACTGATAGGCTCGAAGGAGGGCATCGCACACGTCCCTCTTGCCTTTATAAATCCGGGGGATCTCGCCCTTATGACAAGCCCGGGTTATCCGGTTTACAACGTCGGCGTTCAGTTCGCGGGAGGAAAATCATATTTTATGGATTTGAAGAAGGAGAACGATTTTCTGCCTGATCTCAAGGCAGTTCCTGCCGATATTGCGAAAAAGGCAAAACTGATGTTCATAAACTACCCCAACAACCCAACATCGGCGGTTGCCACGGGTGAGTTTTTTAAAGAGGTGGTGCGTTTCGCGGAAACAAACAACATTATTGTCTGCCATGACGCAGCTTATACTGAAATGGCCTTTGACGGGTACAAGCCGGTCAGTTTCCTTGAAACCGAAGGAGCAGGGGGGGTCGGCATCGAATTTCATTCCCTATCAAAAACCTATAACATGACAGGATGGCGTTTAGGTTTTGCGGTTGGAAGGCCGGAAGTCATACACGGTCTCGGTCAGATAAAGAGCAACATTGATTCAGGCGCGTTCCAGGCAGTACAGGTTGCAGGGATTGCGGCTCTTGACGGCGACCAGTCCTGTGTTGATGATATAAACAGAGAATATGCCCAACGCCGGAATATCCTGGTGGACGGCCTTATTGCACTCGGACTTTCGGTACAGAAGCCGCGTGCCACTTTTTATGTGTGGGTTGAGGTGCCCAAAGGCTATACATCCGCGCAGTTTACAAGCCATCTTTTGTCAAAAGCAGGCATAGTCGTAACCCCCGGAAACGGTTTCGGCACTGCCGGAGAGGGTTATATCAGGATGGCTCTTACAGTCGGGAAAGAGAGGATGAAAGAGGTAATAGAGAGGATTCGCGCAACCGGATTTTGATTTTTTATGGAAAAACATACTGCGTACATTTCTGCCGGCTCCAACATCGGAGATAAGCTTTTAAACTGCAAAAACGGCTTAACAGCTCTTGCCGAGTCGGGTGCTGCAACAATTAAAGCATGGTCGAACTTTTATAAGACCTCTCCGGTTGACTACAAGGATCAGGATTGGTTTGTGAATGCCGCAGTGAAAATTGAAACGGCGCTCGGTCCTTCCGAGCTTTTAAAAGAGATGGTTTCAATTCAGACAAAGGCCGGGAGAAATTTTGAAACCGTTCGTTTCGGTCCACGAATTCTCGATCTTGATATTATACTGTATGACAACTCCGTCGTTAATTCGCCCGGGCTTACAATACCGCACCCCAGGATGCATAAAAGGCGCTTTGTTCTTAAGCCTTTGTGTGATATAGATCCTGCGGTTGTTCATCCGGTATTAAAAAAAAATTTAAAATACCTGCTTGACAGCCTGGATGATGATGAACAGAAGACAGTTATGTGCATATGAAACTTATAATATATTTACTCCTGATATATCTTGTGTATAAGGTTATTAAAATCTGGATGGCTCCTTCGGCATATTCTGGAAAAGGAGAGTACGGCAGCGCCGGTACGGTGGAGGATATAATGATAAAAGATCCTGTCTGCGGGGTATATTTTCCAAAAAAAGACGGGATATATCTGAATGATGACGGAAGGGATATGTATTTTTGCAGCAGTGAATGCAGGGACAGATTCGTTGATTCCGGTTCAAAAAAATAACATGAAGTATGTCGCATAACGAGGAGGATCTAATATGAAATTTTTCATTGATACGGCGAACATTGATGAAATAAAGGAAGCAAACAGCATGGGGATGGTGGACGGGGTTACGACCAATCCGTCTCTTATCGCAAAAGAAGGGCGTGATTTTGAGGAGATTATCAAAGAGATCTGCGAAATCGTCGATGGTCCCATCAGCGCCGAGGTTATAAGCCTTGATCTTAAAGGGATGTTGAAAGAAGCCCGTCATCTTGCGTCGATCCACAGGAATATAGTCGTAAAGATTCCCATGACGGTTGACGGTTTGAAGGCTGTACGCAAGCTTACCGGTGAAGGGATCAAAACGAATGTGACCCTGGTGTTTTCACCCCTTCAGGCCCTGATGGCCGCAAAGGCCGGGGCAACTTACGTCAGCCCTTTTGTGGGACGCCTTGATGATATCTCACATGACGGTCTTCTTCTGGTTGAACAGATAGTCGATATATACGATAATTATGCTTATGATACTGAAATAATTGTTGCGAGCGTGCGCAATCCTCTCCACGTGCTTGATTCGGCTTTGCTTGGGGCCGACATCGCGAC
>JAHJRK010000447.1 GCA_018830925.1 Pseudomonadota bacterium | reverse complement strand
CGCTTTATTTTATTGCGCCGGACTGAATTTCCTGCTTTTTTTGATACCGTTAAACCAAGCCGGGTTGTCCCAAAGAGACCTTGCGAATAAACGACTGTAAAGTATTTGTTTTTTACTCTTTTCCCGTTCTTTGATAACTGAAGAAAATAGCTTCTCTTTAGTATTCTGTCGTTCTTTGGAAAATCGAAGTTATTCAATTTTAAGCTTCTGTTTAGTTGATTGACTACCCGGAGCTAAAAGTCCTTTATACAACCGATAAACGGGTCCTGCCCTTTGCTCTTCGCCTGTTTATCAGTTTTCTTCCCTGCTTTGTAGACATTCTTTTTAAAAAACCATGCGTTCTGGCTCGTTTGAGTCTGCTTGGCTGAAATGTTCTTTTCATAAACTATACATCCTTCATAATTTTTTTGTTTGCTGTTAATATTATCAAATATAACAGTATTTTAAATTGTTATACTTTGCTGTCTGTTTTAAGAGATAACCTTATAATAACCTCGAAATAGAACATATATATAGCACCATGTCAATAAATAATATTATAACCATCCTCACTCTTTATATATTTCATATGTTTCAAACTCCTGCAAATGATATTCCGGTTTTGGATATATTACAATCTGTCTTCCTATCATTTTTTCAAGAGAGACGATAAGATGGTTTTCTTCTCCGTGCAGAAGCTCGGCTATTTCGGGATGAACGTGCAGGGCAACCTTAATGCCGCCCATGTCAAGGGCTTCTCGCTGTATTTCCCTGTATATGTTGTAGCAAATCGTCTGTCTTGCCAGCAAATACCCTTCTCCGTCACAGTAAAAACAAGGTTCGCAAAGAACCTGTGTCAACGGAGACTTTATCCTCTTTCTTGTCATCTGGATCAATCCCAATTCTGAGATAGGAAGAACGTGCGTTTTGCTTTTATCCTTGGTCAGAGCCTCCTTCAGAGCATTAAAGACCTTCTCCTGGTTCTGCTTTTTTTCCATGTCTATAAAATCAATTATAATTATCCCGCCAAGGTCTCTTAGCCGGATTTGATAAGCAATCTCTTTTACCGCTTCGAGATTTGTCTTTAATATGGTCTCTTCCAGATTATGCTTTCCAACGTAACGTCCCGTATTGACATCAATTGCAACAAGAGCTTCGGTTTGCTCTATGACGATGTACCCACCTGATTTCAACCATATTTTTCTTTTCAAGGCACGCGATATATCGCCCTCGAGGTTATTAGCATCAAAAATAGGCTCGTATCCTTCATACAGCTCTACCGAACTCTTTAAATTTGGCATGAATGTATCAAGAAAAGAGAGAACCGATTCATAATCCGGCCGTGAATCAATAATCATTTTTTCTGCCTCGTGCATCAAAAGATCACGCGCGGCCCTCAGGCATACCGTAAGCTCTTTATGAAGCAGTGATGGGGCCGGTGCTGTTTTGTGTTTTTCCTGAATATTTCTCCACAAATTGATAAGAAAGTTCATCTCATAATCAAGAGTTTCTTCGTGGATGCCTTCCGCGGCAGTCCTGACAATATATCCGTAATTCTCCTTTCTTAAAGAGACAACCATTTCTTTAAGGCGGTTTCTTTCGGCTTCGTTCTCAATGCGTCTCGATACACCTATATGATCCGAATTAGGCATAAGCACTATAAATCTACCCGGGAGGGTAACATAAGAAGTCACCCGCGCGCCTTTTGTGCCAATAGGCGGCTTTGCCACTTGAACAAGGAGCTGCTGCCCTTCGGTAATAAGCTCTCCTATTGTTGGTTCGTGATTTTTATTCTGAGAAATAACCGGTTCCTGAAACAATTCTGCGCTCTCATCGATATCATCTTCTCTGGAATCAATCAGTTTGATTTCCCCGCAACTCCCGAAATTCAGGTCATCTACATATATAAAAGCTGCCTGATTAAGCCCTATATCAATAAAGGCTGCCTGCATGCCCGGCAACACCCTCTGAACTTTTCCCTTATAGACATTTCCTGCGATATCGGAACTGTTTCCCCGTTCGATAAAAAGTTCTGCGATTGTTCCGTCTTCAAGAAGCGCAATTCGTGTTTCATGTTCACAGACATTAACAACAATTTTCTTGTACATAATAACCCCTTGCCTTAAGTTTGCCGGTCCGTGGTTACCGCATAAACAACTTTTTTGATTCCGTCGACCAAAGCAACAACAACACCAGCAATTCGAATCAATTGTTTTATGTTGTTATTGAGGTTTTAACTATCCTTGCCGTTTTTAACTGCTCTCCGGAAAGAGCAAAAATCCTTTTTAGAACTTCAACGGGTCTTACCATTTTACCCGGCTCGGACGATAATGCCATTTCCAGTCTGTCGGAAGATATCAGGTCGATGGTCTTAACCGCTTCTTTAAGGTCACTCTTTTTTGTTATTCCTTTTTTGTTTATCCGTTCTATTACAACACATGAGCTTATTTTAAACAATTCCAAGCTTTCTTTATCAAAACGCCCTTGGCACAATGAAACTTCATAGTTACAGGTTCCTTGCTTGTTGCCCGCATCCTTCACGGTCGCTACGCAATTATAAACGGATAATCCTTCCGGGAGCTGCCCGTTTAATTTCTCAGGAATTGTACCAGGTTCAGTTTCTTCCGATACAGTCAAATAAAGCGTTTCGCAAAGACTTTCCATTCCTATAGGAAGTGTGTCTTCAAAAGATATTTTAGGCATCGGATGAAATCCTTCCGAATAAGCAACCTCAATTCCGGCCCGCCTTATTGCGCGCAAAAATATGTTTATGAGTTCCAGGTGTCCAAAAAACCTTGACAGATCCCTTTTTATAAAATTAATTTCCAGTTTTTTAAAATTAGTTTTTAATGTGTCGGTATCTATTTGTTTTATCTCTTCTTCTTTTCTGCTGCCTCTGTGAAGTTTTGGTTCAATAACATCAAAATCACATACGCCGCAGCTGGTACAGCCGTTCTCCCGGCAATCAGCCGTGACCTCCGCCCTCATAGCTTTATCAAGTTGGTCTGTTAAAAACTTCTTTGTAATCCTTGTGTCAATATGATCCCATGGAAGCGGCTCCGATACTGATCTTTTCCGCAAAAGATAAAAATCCGTGTCAATGCCCGAATCGGCAATTGCTTCTTGCCATAGTCTGTAATTGAATTTGTCGCTCCAGCCGTCAAACTTACATCCTTTTTGATAGGCAGTTAGAAGCAGCTCTGCTAATCGCCTGTCTCCCCGCGCCCATAGCCCCTCCAGCAGACTTGTTTTCGGATTCTGCCATTTAAAGTTAATACCTGAAATGTTAATACTCCTTTTGATTTGCGCGATCTTTGCTTCCGATTCTGCAAGAGATATCTGGGAAGACCACTGGAAAGGAGTATGTGCTTTTGGAATAAACGTTGTTACGCTAACATTAATAGCGCTTTTATTCCTGATCCTGCTTTTGCGGAGTTTATAAACAAGCTCTATCAGCTCTTTAATGTCATCATCTGTTTCGGTCGGAAGGCCGGCCATAAAATAAAGTTTTATTACCTGCCATCCCATACTTAATGCGGTATTTACCGAATGGATTATCTGCTCCTCTGTTATGTTTTTATTGATAACATCCCTCAGCCGCTGACTCCCGGCCTCAGGCGCAATTGTAAAGCCGGTTTTTCGCACTTTTTTTACAAGATTGATTAGTTCGGGAGTCAATGCTCCTGCCCTCAGCGAAGGAAAAGAAACGGCGATATGCCTTGCTTCATATTTTCCCATCAACCTCTCAAGAAGAGGGGTTAATGAACAGTAATCGCCTGTGCTTAAAGATAACAGCGAGACATCTTCATATCCCGTAGAGGCAATCGATTTATTTGAAATATCAATTAT
>JAHJRK010000064.1 GCA_018830925.1 Pseudomonadota bacterium | reverse complement strand
GAATCAATAAAACAAAACCTTTTCACATCATATATTTCCTGATAATAAAAATAGTGTTAAGGATTTAAGAATTGAATGGCTTACGGGTTTGTTTGAGGTTGCACAACACAGCTAAGGAAATCAATGTTTGCTTTTGATAATTTCACGGTAACGGTTATTCTATCCGCTGTCTCTTTTCTGGCCGGATTTATTGACAGTATTGCCGGAGGTGGCGGTCTTCTGCTGCTGCCCTCCTTACTGATTGCGGGGATTCCTCCCCAGGTTGCCCTTGGAACCATGAAATTCGCGTCTTCAATAGGCACCGGCACCGCGCTGGTTAATTTTATCCTTAAAAAAAAGGTTGTCTGGAAAATCGCCGCTTCAGGCATTGCCTTTTCTCTGCTCGGTTCTTTTATCGGCACAAAGACGATCCTTATTTTTAATAACGAGACAGTCGGAAGAATTATTATATTTCTTCTTCCTCTTGCAATGCTGATCACACTGATACCGCAAAAAGAACGGGCGGCTGAAAATGAACCGTCAAGATTTGACCTTACCGTAAAAATCCCTTTTATCTGCCTTCTGATCGGATTTTATGACGGCTTTTTCGGCCCCGGAACCGGAAGTTTTTTGATAATCGCCTTCTACATATTCATAGGCCTTGGCCTTGTGCAATCTTCAGCCACGGCAAAAGTATTCAATCTTGCCTCCAATTTAGGGGCTCT
This sequence comes from Pseudomonadota bacterium, assembly GCA_018830925.1. Classification (GTDB taxonomy): domain Bacteria; phylum Desulfobacterota; class Desulfobacteria; order Desulfobacterales; family RPRI01; genus RPRI01. Next base: position 2,131 of record JAHJRK010000064.1, on the reverse strand, counting down.
TGTGATTTTCATTCTTGCGGGCAAAGTAATATACATGCTCGGAATACCGCTTGCCGTCGCAAATATCCTGGGAAATTATCTGGGTAGCACGCTTGCAGTTAAAAAAGGAGCAAAGACCGTAAAATTTTTCCTCCTCCTCTCCCTCTCCATTCTCATGATCTCGCTTATCTGGAAGTACACCGTAAAATAATCATGCAATATTGACGGCTTAGTAAATTGTCTCTCCGTCAGGCTCTCTAAGAAACTTCAGGAGTATGCACCGTTCCCCAAGTACCCCCTGATGCGTATAAGACATGACAGGCTCTTTCCGGGTATAAGATCGGTCGTGCCTCCTATACTGCCAGAACCCCTGTCATGTCTTATGGTTATCTTAAGTGGTGCGCTTTGAAATTGGATTCACCTTATTCTCCTGTGTTTTTTTGTATTATGAAAAAAGCCCCCGCAGCTCGCGATCCGTCATGATATTCGCTGCCAGTGACTACCTGCTGAGGACGTTTCGGCCCACATGGCCGATGATCATCGGTCCATCAGCCACAGCAGAAGCATAACGATGCCGAAAATGACAGATAGCTTCATGCCAAAAATAAGTTTCTCCCGCAGTGTGTATGTCCTGGGTGAATAGTCTATTTCTTGCTCCGAAGGAGGGCTGCTTTGGATCGAGATGTGTGATGCCTTGAATTGTTTCTTTCGCATAAGATCTCCTTTTCACACGAAAATTCCGGTGTCAGCCGAGTGCAGGCGCCGGGTCGGCCTTGAAAGCCGACGGCAGCTCACGAGCGCTGGGTCACCTTGATTGACGGTCTCGTAAAAAGCCGGAAAACCAGATTGCCACCGCACCCGATTGCAGCAGAAAAATGCAAAGGAGCAAAATACGATTGCGGGTGAAAATTTAGAGGCGGACTTTTTACGGGTTGATCACGACTATCAGAAGTTGTGAAGAGGAGGTGCTCTGACTGGAATTGCCGTGCGGGCTTTGCGGCAGGAAAAGCTGGCATCGTAATTTAAAAGGTAGGGTGAAGATTTCCGGGCGAAAACGAACGGCGTCTGCCCTGGTATTATTGCATCTTTAATCAGGTCATCGAAACCATTGAGCCGGTTTCGCGTCCCGTTAGCAAGGACTGAAGCTGCGCTGTTTGCGAACTCAGGGATAAAGAGAAGAGCTTCTGAGCCGGCTCCCGATTTGTCCCCGCCATGCAGCCATTGAGTCGGCATGGCTGCTTGTGAGAGACAGAGGATAAGCAGACAGGCAAGTACGGCCTGGAATCGTCTTTTAAAGATGGCTACTGACATGAATCTACCATATTGTATGCTCAACACGCCGCATTCTGAGGGACTTATCCCCATGATTTTCACGCGGCGTGCCCGGGACGAATAAGAACTCATTTTTAATAAGGGTAATTTATACCAAAAGGTGCTTGTATGTCAATAAAAAACGCATGGTTAAAAGAGCAACCTTTCCTGAAGGTTATAAGGGATCTTCCCCGCTCCGCCCCCTTAAGACCTTAAATGATATCTTATGTTTCATCTGCTCATTTGATACTGCAAATACAGCCCCTCTGCACATCATCGCAAGAGGCTGCCCGGAGGCAGGTTTAAATATTAAGAGCGTTCATTAATTTACAGGGGACTGAAGAAACTACAGAAGTGACAGGCGTTCCGCAAATCCAACGAGTCCTTATTCCATATCCCGCAACATTTTATTAATTGTCGCTATCAGCGCAGGATTTTTTCTTTACATGTATTAAATACAGCTTCAGCGTTTACATCAGCATAATGATGCGTGAGTATATCGCGCATCTTTTTCGCTTTTTTCCAGTCGACTTAAGGATAACCCGTCAGAAGCCTCCCTTCTGTAATTTTATCCAGGTTTTTTAAGGATTCTCCGATAACAATCAACAACATGCAGATGGAATCCATTTTTTCCATTCCCATAGAACTGTCTGTAAAACCGGATACCTGTTTGACAGGTTCAAAACGAGCCATTATTGTCTCTGCTGCATTGAGTGTCTGCTTTAATACTTCAACAGTCAGTTCTTTATCATACATAAACGGCATCCCTGTCTATTCTGTTTTTCAGGAATTGATTCATCTTTTGCCTGTATGTCACAATATCAACAGGTTTATGGAATTT
>JAHJRK010000446.1 GCA_018830925.1 Pseudomonadota bacterium | reverse complement strand
TGACCGGCAACGGGAAAGTGATTAACTCCTCGAACTATTTTCCGGAGAGGACAATGTAACATCCAGGGGAAATCGATATCCGGCCTTCTCATAGATATCCCGTATCCGGATCAAGTCCTCAATTTTGTCTTCACCCGGAATTATTTCGGCCAGCCATCTGGCAGTTTTATTTTCATTATCCAGATACCAGCAGATGATGGAAACATTGGCAGCCTTGGCAATATGCCAGAATCCGGTTTTGATGGTCTGCACCTTTTTGCGTGTTCCTTCAGGCACGATCGCCAGAAGAAACTCATTTCTCGTTTTGAATATCTCCACCATCTGTTCTACAACGCCCTGGGATGCACCACGCTTGACCGGGATTCCGCCGATGGCTTTGAGAAAAAAAGAAACGGGCCAGAAGAACCATTCTTTTTTTATCATGATATGGCCGGTTCGCCGAATAATTCGAAAGCCCGTGAAAGCCCTGACAGTATCCATGTTGGACGTATGGGGAAAACCGATAATGACGTGCTTACTGGAAAAATAGGGTGGAAGCGGCTCAAGACGCCAGCCAATCAAAAAATAGATGACCCGTCCAACAAGGCTCATGATTTGTTTCACACGAGATTCCTTCCATGAAAAAATGCGTGGCTATTTTTGTGTCAAGCAGACCATTGTTCCCGATACAACAAATCGGGGTTTGTCTTCTTCAACCGCCTGGTTTCCCGGCAATGCCACAAGGTGTCATACATGTATACGTTGGCCCCGGCCCCCCGCTTTTCAACTTCCGGACACACAGGCAGAGTTAAATACGGGATGAGCTGAATGAGATGATTAATTCTAATCCGGCAGCATATCATAAAAATAGAGCATGGAATCAGAGCGTGTGATAATGCCTATAATACGTCCGTTTTCTACTACGGGAAGGCGGCCTACATCATGCTTCACCATAAGACGGGCTGCCTGAATCGGACTCTTTCCGGGTTCAATCGTCATAATATTCGTACTCATGAATGCCTTTACGGGAGATTTTAACTGGGATTCTCTTTTTATCTTTTTAAAGTCCCGGCGTGATATTATGCCGACAAGCCTCTCTCCATCAACCACAGGAAGGCCGGTACAGCCTTTTTCTTTGAGGATTGCGGCAACCTTTTCCATTGATGTGTCCAACTCGACGGTAAAAACAGGAAAAGACATTATATCACTTATCTGCACGGATGCCTGCTGATTTCCTTCAATAAGTTCTCTTATCCATTCTTCAACCGCAGCAGGATTAACGGATTTCAGCATTGCAGAAGCAGCTCCCGGATGACCTCCTCCTCCCATGCTGCGCATAATGGAGCCCACATCGAGGCCTTCTGCATTGCACCGGGCAATAACCATGCATCTGTCTTTCTCCCTGTTCGTAAAGATTCCGAATGCAGCCTCAACGTTTAAAATCTCCCTGTACATTCCGACTACAACGGCAAGGCCGTTTACATGCCCGTTTATTTCAAGTTTATTGATACTGACATTATAGCCGTTTATTCTGGATCTTTTTGCGGTCTGCAGCATCTCGAACAGGATATTTTTCTGTTTTTCCCCATACGCCTGACGAAGAAGAGTTCCGATAACATTAAGATCCGCCCGGTTTTCGAGAAGAAAGCCTGCCGCGTGAGCATCTTCAGCGGTTGATGACGGAAAAGTAAGGTTTCCGGTATCCTCGTAAAGCCCGGCAAGAAAAAGCGTAGCATGTATGGGGGATATTTTCTTTTTCTCTTTTTTCAGTCTGCGAACCATCAGGGTTATGTTCGCTCCGATCTCTTCAAGGCACTTCCATGTTGCCTTAATATCACCATCGCCCTTATGATGATCCCACAAAATAATTTCCACATCATCCCTTTTTGCAAGCGCATCCATACGGTCAAGGCGGCTCCAGCTGTTTGTGTCGACAACAATCAGTCTTTTGACTTTATTGAAATCGATTTCATCGGATGAATGCATGTCAAAAATGTCCTTGTGTATCGACATAAAAGCTTTGACATTGGGATTTACCGTCTTGGGAAGAACGCAGACAGCTTCGGGATATAAAACCGTTGCGGCAACCATGGATGCCAGAGCGTCAAAGTCGGTATTTTTATGAGTTGTAATGATCTGCATTAAAGACCGTCCGTATTATTTTTTTTTACTGCTCTCCTGCCCTCAATCTCTTTTTTAAATGTTTACCATAAACAGAATTTCGTGTATAGAAAATATATTATTCCGTATAAAAAAGATATGGGAGGAAGCATGAATAAAGCGGTAATTTCAGTACTGGGACAGGACAAGCCGGGAATCATAGCAGCCGTTACGGCGATACTTTTCAAGCTTGACTGCAATATTGAAAACATAAATCAGACGATCCTTCAGTCCGAATTCTCTGGAATATTCATTGTTTCAACGCCTTCGGATATTTCAAACGGCGAGCTATGTACTCAATTGGCAAAAGGCCTGTCTCACATGAATCTTCATGTGCATGTAAAGCCCCTTGAGCATAAAGAGAAAGGCTTCTCCGGCGACAGATGCGAACCTTTTATCATAACTACGATAGGGCCTGACAGAAAAGGGCTTGTTGCAGGAATAACGGCTGTAATAGCAAAATATGGTGTTAATGTCACCAACCTTAAAGCCGTATTTAAAGGCGGGGATAATCCTTCAGACAACATAATGATTTACGAAGTTGATATTCCTGATGATACTGATCAGAATCTCCTGAGGGCGGAATTAAGAAAAAAGGCTTCCGAACTGGGGCTTGATATAAGCATTCAGCACAGGAATATATTTATGTCAATAAACAGGATTTGATGTTTAAGGTTGGAATCAGGAAGGTAATTATATGCTCAGCGAAAAAGAAATCACATCAACAATAGAAATGCTCAGGAACGAACATCTCGACGTCAGAACCGTGACACTCGGAATAAATCTATTCGATTGCGTCAGCCATGATCTAAATACCCTCAAAAACAACATACACAAAAAAATAACAAATACCGCCGGAAACCTTGTAAAGGTCTGCGACAGGATAGGCGAAAAATACGGCATACCTGTAGTTAACAAGAGAATCGCCGTAAGCCCCGTGGCCGTTTTCGGCGCCCCATTTTCAGCTTCTCAGCTTGTTGAGGTTGCAAAAACCCTCGATAATGCCGCAAAAGAAGTGGATGTTGATTTTATCGGAGGCTTTACCGCCCTTGTTGAAAAGGGAATAGCAAACGGCGACCGCTCTCTCATCGAAGCCATCCCCCATGCCCTTGCGGAAACAGACCGTGTATGCTCTTCCGTAAACGTTGCTTCAACCCGCGCCGGAATCAACATGGATGCGGTGCTCATAATGGGTAAAACCATAAAAAAAGCGGCTGAACTGACTGCCGGTGCAGACGGTCTTGCCTGTGCCAAACTATGCGTATTTGCAAACATCCCTGAAGATATACCTTTCATGGCCGGCGCTTACCTCGGTATCGGAGAGGCTGATGCGGTAATTAATGTGGGTGTCAGCGGTCCTGGAGTCGTTAAAAAAGCGATTGACAGGGCCATAGCTTCCGATCCGGGCATTGATCTCGGGGGCATAGCCGAATTGATAAAACATACTTCATATAAGGTCACACGCATCGGGGAATTGATTGGAAGGGAAGTCGCCGGCAATCTCAAGATACGTTTCGGAGTTGTTGACCTTTCTCTCGCTCCGACCCCGAATGTCGGGGACAGCGTAGGAGAGATATTCCAAAGCCTTGGCCTTCTCAGCATAGGAGTTCCGGGCTCAACCGCAGCACTGGCACTCTTAAACAATGCCGTAAAGGCCGGGGGAGCCTTCGCAAGCTCTCATGTCGGGGGCTTAAGCGGAGCCTT
>JAHJRK010000445.1 GCA_018830925.1 Pseudomonadota bacterium | reverse complement strand
GTAAACCGGTTTGCGGGAAGAAATTATATATCCCTCATTTTCAAGAGCTTTAACCGCTCTTGAAGCGCCGGGCACAAACTCTTTCAGACGCTTTAGCGAAAGTTCCCCGTACGATTTAAGACAATCTATAATCTTTTCCCGCGATCTGGAAATTTTGCCGGAAGGAAAACAGTCCCCGGACAAGGAAATATAGGATTCCGTAATAGTTTTTGTCTTTCCCTGCTTTATCTCTTTTCTCTTATCTATCAATTTGCGTTTTTCCATTGAATAAAGAAGCGCGCCTGAAATATTATTATTCATTTCCCTGCGCAATTCTTTAACGCTCATCGGACATTTTTCAAGCAGGCTTAAAACTCTTTCTTCTAAAGGCGCGGCCTGCTTTCCGCCGGTTGCCTCTTTTCCCTCATCCGTAATCGCATAACTTACAATTTCACAAAGATTCAGACCGCCGGGAAGGGCTGTTTTTATGACTTCTCCGATGGGATGAATGTAATAATCCGAAATCCATTCAAAGAAGGGAACCATTGACGGCTGAAAAAGAGACCTTTCGTCAAGAACATCTATTATAGCCTTTATTTCTTTATCATCTATAACTTCATTTTCACGCTCTATCTCATTAAGAACATATCCGGTTACCCTGCGCTGCCCGAAAGGAACAAGCACCCTTTTTCCCGGCAATGCAATATTAGCCATCTCTTCAGGAACAATATACGTGTATAAGCCGTAAACCGGCAAAGCCACGGCAACATCAATATATTTAGGGTTTTTTACCATTTTTTCTTTTCAAAAGTTATAGATGCTGTTAAAACACAATAGATTTTAATGTAACTATTCAGGAGCCAGAAGTAAGGAGTCAGAATTCAGAATAGAAACGGTATATGCCTCCACCAATTTATTCACCTCTTTAAGTTGGGGTATTAAATGCGAGGTATCACCATAACCAAGGTCTTTTGCCATAATCAAATTGTTTCGGCACTCTTACGATTAAAACAGTTTGATGGGCCTTTTGTCAAACTATTAAGCCTGCCTGTATGTGCGTGCCGCACGCAAACAGGTCTTGAAAATTTTGAGCTGGCATCCTTTTCATTCAGGCCCCTGGCTCCTGAACAGTTAATTTTAACAACATAGCATAAAATACATTTTTGGAAAAATTATATACGTCAATGTCCGGCTCTGTTGCAACTTCCGATAAAGTTCCTGCGTCCGCCAAGGCAGCGTTAAGTATCGCCTGCTTTCTATGGGCAATCTCTTTTATAGCAACCAAAGTCGCGGTTGCAAGTGTTCCACCTTTAACGCTTGTAACCTTGAGGCTTCTGATATCATCATTATGCTTTTTTGTCTGGTTTATCGTGAGAGGTTCAAAGCTAAAGTATGAAGGCTTAACATGGCTCGGTCAAATGTTCTTGCTCAGCCTGTTCGGGACAGGCCTTCACTATTCTATCCAGACAATAGGGCTTAAATATACAACAGCCTCCAATGCATCCCTTTATGCGGTCACCGGTCCGGTTACAATCCTTATTATTGCAGTGCTATTCCTTGGTGAAAGGCTGACCTTTAAAAAGGCCGGAGGACTGATTCTTGCGATGACAGGGGTTATTATCGTCATGGGTATTAAAACCCTTGCGTCTTTTGATGTTAAGGGCCACATTCTCGGAGATCTTCTTGTTTTTGCCAGCATATTCATGTGGGGCGTGTTTACCGTGCTCGGAAAAAATATGACAAAAAGGATGAATGCGCTTGAACTTACCGCGATAGTCACATTTATAGGATCACTCTGTATGATTCCTTTCGGCTGGTTTGAGATGCGCAGAAGCGCCTTTTCAATTCTTTCAATAGGCAGGGAGGCCTGGCTTGCCATAGCTTTTCTCGGAATAACATGCTCTTTCCTTGCCACCCTGCTCTATTTCAAGGCATTGGAGCGGACCGAATCCCAAAAAGTCGGAGTGTATCTTTATACTATCCCTCCCATGACATACATAATCGCCTCATTTTATCTGGGAGAAAAAATCGGTGCAAACCTGATTATAGGTTCACTTTTTGTTCTTGCGGGAGTATATATTACAGAAAACGGATAAAGATGGATAAAGAATTGAAGTTCCCGGCAGGAGGCTGCGGTTAATGCGCTTGCTATTGCGGTTCAATCTATGATAATATAAATCAAACGGAAAGGAGGAATTCTTATGCGTATCCTATTTAAAAAATCAATTATACTTTTTACTATCGTCGCGCTTCTGATTATCCCTTTGGGTTCGGAGGTTCTTGCCCAGGAACAGATCCGGAAAGAAGCACCGGACGGGGC
>JAHJRK010000444.1 GCA_018830925.1 Pseudomonadota bacterium | reverse complement strand
CTTAAATCGATGCAGTCTATAGGTTACCGCCATATGGTCGAATATGTGACAGGGCGAACTCCTCTGGATGAGACGATCCGGACATTAAAACAGGATACAAGAAGATTTGCAAAACGCCAGATGACATGGTTTAATGCTGATCCCGAAATTGTCTGGGTAAAACCGGATCAGGCAAATGATATTAAAATGCTTGTCGGCAGTTTTCTTAAGGCGACAGGTATAAAGTGACAGAGTCGTAAAAAGTTAAATATGCTCACTTAATGAGTTTTTTGGGGATTTTTAAATCACTTCGCTAAATCATCCGCCAGAATTATGGCGGATGATTTTTAACGCTCAGTAATTTAAAAATCTATTTCCCAAAAATCTCAAATCCGTTCGCATATAACTTTTTACTGTCTGGTCAAAGTTATTAAAGGAGAAAAAAGAATGGGAAATGAACTTTTGATCCGGAATCTTTCAGATATCGAAACAATCGAAAAGGTTCCTCTTTCAGAACGGATTAAGGAAAAAAGCACTTATGAACTGATTGAAAAAGGCTCCGGCATAAATCCGGATGCCCTTGCGATAAGTTTTTTGAAAGACGGGGCAAGCTATGAAACTCCGTTACAGATCACATATAAACAGCTTATATGGAAAATACGCCAGGCCGCCAACATGTTCCACGATCTCGGAGTCGGCCCGACGGACGTTGTTACATATATCCTGCCCAACCTGCCTCAGACACACTTTACTCTGTGGGGTGCCGAAGCTGCCGGAATCGCCAACCCCATCAACCCCATGCTGGAGGCTTCGGCTATCCGCGATATCTGCAAAGCCGCAGGAACAAAGGTTCTTGTGACACTCGGAGATCTTCCCGGCACTGAGATATGGAAAAAAACAGACTCGATCCGCAAAGAGATTCCGTCGCTTGAACACGTCATTTGTGTCATGGGAAAAACGAACGAAGCCGAAGGCATATACGGGTTTGAAGAAAAAATGGAGCAGTATCCGGGCGACCGCCTCACATTTGACCGCAAAATTCATCCGGATGATATTGCCTCGCTCTATCATACCGGAGGGACAACCGGAAGACCCAAGCTTGCAAGAAGAAGCCATCATAATGAAGTTGTTCTGGCTTGGGACATTATGGCGGGAAGCGGGCTTAAACCGGGTGAAACGGTCATGGTTGGACTTCCGCTTTTTCACTGCAACGGAACCTGCGTTACAGGACTTATGCCCTTTTCCGTCGGCGGGCATGTTGTAATTCTTTCACCTGCAGGATACCGCGAACCCGGTATAATGAAAAACTTCTATAAGATAGTTGAAAAATTCAGGCCGGTATTTTTCTCTTGCGTTCCGACCGTGCTATCCGTACTTCTTGATATCCCGGTCGGAAACGCCGATATATCTTCTCTCAGATATGTCGTATGCGGAGCGGCTCCACTGAGTGTCGAACTCTTTAACAGGTTCGAGGCTCATACCAAAATGAAGGTTTTAGAGGGCTATGGACTTACAGAGTCAACCTGCGCATCCGCCATCAATCCGAAAGACGGTGAAAGAAAGGTTGGAAGTATAGGCATAAGGCTGCCCTATCAGGAGATGAAAATATCGGTTCTGGATGAAAACGGAGAATATCTGCGGGAAGCCGAAACGGATGAAATAGGAGTTGTCTGCATAAAAGGGCCGTGTATATTCAAGGGTTATGTGGAAGAGATGCACAACAAGGAAATATGGCTGAAAGACGGATGGTTCAATACAGGAGATCTCGGACGCAAAGATAATGACGGCTTTTTCTGGCTTACCGGCAGGAAGAAAGATCTCATTATAAGAGGAGGGCACAACATAGATCCTGTGACAATAGAAGAACCGATATACAGGATGAAAGGGGTAAAAGTTGTGGCGGCGGTCGGGCGCCCTGATCCACATGCAGGAGAGGTTCCGGTTGTCTATGTTGAAGTTTCAAAGGATGCCGGCATAAGCGACACCATGGTCATGGAGTGGGCGTCATCGAATATCGGAGAAAGAGCAGCCATCCCCAAGGAAGTAATAATAACCGATCATATACCGTTGACGGCTGTAGGGAAGATTTTCAAACCCGCGCTGAAGTGGGATGCGATTAAAAGAACTTATGAAAAGGAACTGAAGGCATTAGGGAGTCTTACGGAATCCTTCGATGTTTCAGTGGGCGAGGATAAAATTTACGGCACAAGCGCTTCTATTAAGGTCAAACCTGCTTCAGGGGTT
>JAHJRK010000443.1 GCA_018830925.1 Pseudomonadota bacterium | reverse complement strand
GCCATAAGAATGATGATGTTCTTATAAATCTGCTTGTTACGTTCAGTTAAGTCAATAAATGAGACTTAAATATAATAAATCGGCGCTGTCCGGATTTAAGCCCATTTTGAGGCAGAATGTCAATCGTATATTCTTAACCTTTTCAGCTTTTTTTGCCGCGAGAACTCACAGGACTTTAAAAAATCTCTTGACATGAATGTTATAATGCTATAGCATAACATAAAAAACAATGGAGATGGTTATGCTGGATAGCAAAGATATAAGCAGGGTCGTTAAAGAACTCAGAAGCAAACTGAACCTCAGCCAGGAAGAATTAGCTGCAAAACTAAAGGTCTCTTTTGCCACTGTAAACCGCTGGGAAAACGAGAAAATATCGCCTCGTGGAAAAGCCAGGGAAGCGATTTTAAAGTTAATAGAAGAGTCAGGTTTCGACCTTGAGAGCGCAGGTGATATTGGCGAAAACCATAAGAATCGACGCCGTAAGTTGTCTAAGGAGGATGTACTGAGCACAAAGTCCATGGAGCAGATGCTATGGAGCGCAGCTTGTTCCATCCGCGGCGAAAAAGATGCGCCAAAGTTCAAGGATTATATCCTGCCCCTTGTTTTTATCAAACGCCTGTCTGATGTCTTTGAGGACGAAGTTGATCGGCTCGCCGAAACATATGGCGATAAGGAAACAGCTCTGTCAATCATTGAAGCCGATCACCAACTTGTCCGATTTTATATTCCCATAGAAGCACGCTGGCCTGCGGTCAGCGGTCGTGAAATGTTCGACTGGCCCAAAGATCACAAACCCAAAACGCTTGGTGAGCAGCTCACAATGACCGTCCGTGCGATCGCTAAGGCCAATCCGTCTTTAACGGGAGTGATCGATATTGTTGATTATAACGAAACCCGCAGCGGAGAACGTGAAATCAGCGATAAAGCGCTGTCCGGCGTGATCGAGACCCTTTCCGACCCCCGCTACCGTTTAGGACTTTACGACGTGGAGCCGGATTTTCTTGGCCGCGCTTATGAATATCTCCTGCGTAAATTTGCCGAAGGTCAGGGCCAGAGCGCCGGTGAATTTTTCACCCCTACGGAGGTGGGATGGCTGATGGCCTACATACTGCGCCCCCGCCAGGGAGAAGAGGCTTATGATTTTGCCAGCGGTTCGGCAGGGCTGCTTATCAAATGCGAATTAGCTTTACAGGAACGGGAGATCAAGATTCAGAGACCGCTGAAGCTTTACGGTCAGGAGTTGACGGGGTCCAGTTACGCCATCGCACGGATGAACATGGTCGTTCACGACATGGAAGGCGAGATCGTCCGCGGCAACTCCATGACCAATCCGAAATTCAAGGACTCCGATTCCAGTCTGAAGAAATTCGACATCGTCGTGGCCAATCCCATGTGGAACCAGCCCTTCGATCCGTCGGTCTATGAAAATGATCCCTTCGACCGGTTTGAATCTCAGGGAGGAGTCACCACCGGCAAGGCGGACTGGGCATGGCTGCAACATACGGCTGCATCTCTGAATACACATGGCCGCGCCGCCATCGTACTCGATACAGGCGCCGTCACGCGGGGCAGCAAAACTGAGGACAGGGAAAAGAAGATCCGCCAGTGGTTTGTCGAGCGCGACTGGATTGACGGCGTGATTCTCCTGCCTGATAATCTTTTTTACAACACCACCGCCGCCGGAATTATCATTATCTTAAACAAGGCAAAATCCAAGGCGCGGCAGGGAAAGATTATTCTGGTCAATGCCGGCCGGGAATTCAAAAAAGGCAGGCCGAAAAACTATATTCCTGATGAGAATATCCGCAAGATCGCCGATGCCTTCATCAAAGGGGAAGATGTCGAAAAGTTCGTCAAAGTCATTACAACAGCCCAGGCGGCAGAAAACGATTTCAACCTGTCTCCGTCGAGATATGTGGATATAAATGAAGGGGAAACCTATAGGCCGATACCGGATATTTTGGATGAACTTGATGGGCTGGGGAAGAAAGCTGATGAAACAGATGCGGATTTACAGAAGATTTTAAGAAAGATGGGGCTTAGGAAATGAACAATACGGTTCAGGGATAAAACGTATTATCAATTCCTGTCTCGCCCACAATCTGCCTAATCCAAAAATTGAGGAGATTGCCGAGGGAGTCAGGGTGACAGTGTTCAAAGCTACCCGGAAAACTAGGGTGAAAACTAGGATGGAAACTAGGGTGAAAAATAGGATGGAAACTAAGGTGGAAACAAGCGAGGCGATTTTGAATTTGATAATGGGGAATCCTTCAATAACGAGAAAAGAGTTGGCGACTCACCTGCATTTAACGATGAAGGGTATTGATTGGAATCTAAATAAATTAAAGAAAGAAGGAAGGCTAAAACGTATTGGTCCGGATAGAGGCGGGTATTGGGAAATTATGTAAAACTGCATATCCGTATTTTTTATTTTGTATAAGGACTTATGAAGAATATACCGACAGAATGGACGAAAGAATTGTTGAGGACAGTGTGCCATAAAACTGAAATGTGGATTCCAAATAAGGACAAACGGGATTCTTTTCACTATATCGATGTTTCTTCTGTCTCAAACAATACCTTCACAATTAAAGAAGCGTCTTTGGTTAAAGCAGATGATGCGCCGGGGAGAGCGCGCAAGATCGTAAAGTGGCAAGATACAATTTTCGCGACAATTAGGCCATCACTCAAAAGAGTAGCGTTCATTTCCCAGGAATACGACAATCAAATTGCATCAACGGCGTTCTGTGTCGTGAGGCCAAACCAGAAACATGTTACACCATTGTATGTTTATTTCTTTTTGCTATCTGACTTATTAAATATAGAAATTAATGGATTACAGCATGGTGCCAGTTATCCTGCGATAACTGATAAAGATGTATTGAATCAAACCATACCTCTTCCTCCTCTTTCTGAACAGCAAAAAATAGCTGCCATTATCTATAAAATTCAAAAAGCGATTGAGATTCAGGAATCAATTATCGAGAAGACGCGGGAACTGAAAAAATCCACCCTGCACCATGTCTTTACTCACGGCCTGCGAGGGGAAAAGTTTAAGGAAACAGAGATCGGGCCAATGCCGGAGAGTTGGTCTGTACAGAGATTTGAAGAATTTGCGACATTACATAGAGGTTACGATTTACCGATCCAAGATCGTACCAGTGATACGGTCCCAATTGTTGGTTCAAATGGTATCGTTGGTTATCACAACCAAAGTAAAGTTAAAGGGCCAGGCGTGGTGACGGGTCGTAGTGGTTCGATAGGTATTTCCTATTATGTGGCGGATGATTATTGGCCATTGAACACAGGTTTATATGTCGAAGATTTTCATGGAAACGATCCTTTGTATGTGCATTATTTTTTTCAATCGTTTGATTTTGGTCAATACGCGGCAGGTGTAAGCGTTCCAACTTTGAATAGAAACATCGTTCATGCTGCATTGATATTCGTGCCCCAAATTAGAGAACAAAAAGAAATCGCCAATATCCTGAAAACCATCGACCAGAAAATCGAGCTTCACACAGCCCAAAAATCCGCCCTGCAGGACCTTTTCAAAACAATGCTGAACAAACTGATGACGGGCGAGATTCGGGTGAAGGATCTGGATATCGATGTGTCAGAAGTTGAATCATGTGCGTGATGATCGAATCGAAAAGGTAATGGGAACTATCCGGAATTTCCGGATAGTTCATTTGTTGCAAAAAGTGCAACAGTTGGGAAATTTGGTGAGAAGCAAGGTTTCAAAAATGAATAGAGAGGGTTTAAAGAAACAATATGGCATTATAGGGAGGAACCCAGTATGTCCTATTACACGGTAAGGGAAACGGATGCGCTTAAACTGCTGATGAAGGAGATAGATAACCTGCAGGTAAAGATTGACGAAAAGCGCCCTGTGCGGCCCGAGCGCTGGCAGGCGGTTACGGAAAAGCTGAAGATGGAATGGACTTACGATTCCAATGCCATAGAAGGCAGCACTCTGACGCTGGGCGAAACCATTTTTTTTCTTCGCGAGGGTTTAACCGTAGAGGGAAAGCCATTAAAGGATTTTGTTGACGCACACAATCATGTTGACGCAATTAATTTTCTTTATGACGTGATAAGCGATCAGCGGCCAATTACGGAAGGGCTGATTAAAGAGATCAATGCCCTGCTATTACAAGGGGTTGAATATACTTATGCGGTTGATCTTACCGGCAAAAAAACGAGAAAGAAAGCTACCCCCGGTCAGTACAAGAAAGCTCCCAATACTGTTCTTCAACTTGACGGCACTATTCATGAATATACAGATCCCTTGCATGTAGCGACAGAAATGGAAGATCTTATTGTATGGATCAACGGGTATTTAGACAGCGAACACGGACTCATAACCGGAGCGGTTGCCCATTATAATCTGACAAGAATTCATCCTTTTGATGATGGTAACGGCCGGGGCGCGCGACTGTTGATGAATCTGATTTTTGTGAAAAAAGGCCTCCCGCCTGCAGTTATCAGAAATGAGCAACGCCGGCTCTATCTGGATACACTTGCTAAAGCGGATAAGGGTGATTTGGAACCTTTTATAGGTTTTGTGGGTAAGTCGCTTGTGAATACACAAAAAACAATCACGGAAAATTTATAGAGTTACCGAAATGGGAATGCATTATAGGTTATCAATATGCCTCTAAATCTTGGTACCGAAACCACCACAGTTCAGCAGCCGATATTAAAATATGCGGATGAAATCGGCTGGAAAGTCATCTCTCAGGAGGAGTCTCTTTCCTTCAGAAAAGGGGAAAGCGGGACACTGTTCTACAGGGTTCTCGAAGAAAAGCTGCTGGAACTGAATAAGGGGTTGGTGAACCGGGAAAATGTGGATGACATTATTCACCGGATAGAAGCCGTCCGGAACAATATCGAGGGGAACGCAGAAATCCTGTCCTGGCTCCGGGGAGAGCAGGCGGTTTACGATGAAAACGAAAAGCGGCGCCGCAACATTACGGTAATCGACTTCGACGAAATAAAACGCAACTTGTTTCAAGTTACTGACGAATGGCAGTACACGAACGGACGGGAAACAAACCGCGCGGATATAATGTTTCTAATAAACGGGATCCCCGTTGCTATAGTCGAAACAAAGAGCGCAAAAAAAACCAATGGCATGGAAGATGCACTAATTCAAATCCGGCGGTATCACCGGGAGACACCGGAAATGCTGACCGCGCCGCAGGTTTTCGATATCACCCATCTAATTGATTTTTTCTATGGCCCAACCTGGAATCTGAACCGGAAAAATATCTTCAACTGGAAAGACGAGGAAAAGGGAAACTTCGAAAATAAAGTAATACGGTTTTTTGACTGGGAGCATTTCCTCAAAATGCTGAAGGAATGGATACTGTTCTATATTAAGGATGACGAGCTCCAGAAAACTATCCTGCGCCAGCACCAGACCCGGGCTATCGAGAAAATCGTTAAGCG
>JAHJRK010000442.1 GCA_018830925.1 Pseudomonadota bacterium | reverse complement strand
TCAGTTTTTTTGAAGCATAAACTACCGCATTTCCGGCTCCGTTTATCGATACTTCAACATTTTCAGCCTTCAGATCCTTTGCTTTCAGGTCTCCTGATCCGGACACACCAACTCTGAAATTCCTTGTTTTTCCTGATGCTTTAATATCGCCTGCACCATCAATTTCCAGATCAAGTTTATTGTTGTCCACTCCGGAAATTGATAGATCTACGGCGCCTGAGGCCGTTATCTTCTCGATGTTGTCGGCTGATACTTTTATCTCCAGCAATTTTTTGGGGCATATTGTTTTAGATGTTGTGATCTGGAGAGTATTTCCTTTTATTCTCGTTATGATATGGGGCAGTATGTTGCTGTCACCGCTGACTTCAAGTTTTTGTTTCTTCCGGCATTCCACATAAACATAAAAGGCGCCGTCCACCTCGACATTGCTGAATGCCGAAACATTCCTGTTTTCCGTCTTTGCGATACCGTTCCCTTCCACGCCACCGCCGCATCCGCCGCTTCCGGAGCGAGCAGTTCCTCCGTCTATCGAAATATCGCCGACGCTTCCACCACCGATATTTATTGTAATGCCTCCGGCAGAAGTTTCACCAGCGCTTAAAACCATCAAACAAATAACCAGCTGGAATAATAAATAAAAATAAAATTTTGGTTTCATACAGCCTCCCTTATAAAAATAAAGAGCCGCCGGCAGAAGCCGGAGCCTTCCCGGGGCAAAGGTATTACTGCTAATCTATTGCGACAAAAGGTCTCTTTAAATCATTCTTTATGAGTTTACCTTCAATGGGAGCTCCGTATATCCTGCTATATACTGTTTTAGTCTCCCCGGTAATGGTGTCAACTACAAAAGCACCAACTCCTCCTGAATTATTTCCAAAAGAAGTTGCCCATGATGATATCTGAAATCTTCCATAATTGGGAGGAGGCGGGCTCAGCGTGTCTGCACCGGCCAAAAACAGGACACCTATCACCACAAGCATGCCCAACAGAAAAAATTTGATTCTTTCAGACCAGATTTTGTCCTTCATTGCAAATCTCCTTTCATGTAAATAAATATGGATTAAAAAAAATCCCCTTCTCTCCACCTCCATATAATGAGGCAAGATGAAGGGGACTTTAATTATTTTTAAATATAGACGCCGTTCCCTTATATTTTATAATAAACAACCGGCTATTGCTTTTTTCCGGTTTTGGCTTTCTTGAAATCATCCTGCTGAGCGCCCTGCCCTTCAACCTCAATGACTTCTCCTGCACCGACAACAGCTTCACCAAGCATAGCAGATACTGCATCTACGTTTAATACCATCTTGACAAAAGCATCGCCTTCCTTATCCCAGCCATAATCTGTGATCTCCGCCATAGCAAGCGATGCCTGAACTTTTGTCTGTATGAGATCCGATTTGAGCATATAATTTTCAATTGTAGTCTGGCTCTCAAGGGTAAATCCGGCTACTTGCTGCGCAAGTTGCTTGTAAGCGTCAATCTGGGCCGCCCTGAGCGCTTTCAGGGGGCCTGCCTTCTCGGGAGAACTTGTACCGAAACCGACATGCTTAAACACCTTTCCGTTTAAAGCCACGTTCGATCCGTCTATATTTACAATTTCATTTGCCGTCATAGTAGCAGTAGCTTTGGCAATATCTTGCTGCGGATCGTAAACAACATCTGAAATCTTGATACCCGACAAGGTTGCGGATGTCTTGGAATCGGTTTTTCCGACATAACTGTCCGCAGCCATGTTTTTCACTTCTTCCGAAGAGCGGACTTTCAGGCCGTATACCTGTTCGGTAAGCCCCCTCATCGCATCATTTTTTGCAGCCATTATAGCCATCATTTTTTTATTTCCGGCCCATACGCCCGGTGCAAATAAAGTAACACAAACAAATAAAACCAGGAAAGCTTTAAAACATCTTGATATCATATAACCGCCTCCTCCCTTTTGGAGTAATTCATGATCATTGTTCTCTTCCCGGACATTTTCCGTTTAAGACGGAATCGTATTTCCGGTAATTATATAAATCCTATTTTGATACGTCCAGTACCGTTTTTTCTTTTGTTAATTCACCGGGCTTGGTCGTCGCAGAGTTTTCCGGTTTCTTGTTCCCGCCTCCGAAATCAAGATTGGCTTCCTTTGCAACTGATTTTACCTGATAAACTTCAAAAATTATCTTTCCGCTCTCGCTGCTGACCTTTGCTTTCGCGTCAACTTTTCCATTCATTGGAAGACCGGGGATCTGTTTTACCATCTGTTTATTCACATCATCCATTTCCTTAATTCTCTCATCGACCATCTCCTTGTTCCCGGCAAAAGATATTGAGAAAAAAGAGACAAACAGGAATACCGGAACGAAATAAACAGTCCTGATACAGCAGTTCATGTTTATTACCACTCTTCATCAGTAAGTATTTTGCCGATGGATGTCTTCCTCTTTGCGCTGCTGACAGCAGCCGCCTTCGGAGCCGGAGCCGCCTGCTGCTGTTTTACAGCGGCCGGTGCCTCCTGAGCGGACTGTTGTGCTGCCGCAGCAGGAGCAGCCTGCGGGGCAGCAGCCTGTTGTACCTGTGGTTGTTGCGACTGAATAAAGGGAGAGCTTGTTTCTGCAACTGCAGGCGCTTGTCCCATGATCCTGTCAAGCTGATTTCTTCTTCCAAGGGTACTCTCTTTTATCGGTATCGACGAATACAATTTTACGAACAGATCATCACTTATCTTGTTTGCCGGATTATAACTGGCATCATATTGTTTCAGCGCC
>JAHJRK010000441.1 GCA_018830925.1 Pseudomonadota bacterium | reverse complement strand
GGAACTTTTGCGGATAAGAAAAACGGATGCTTTATCGAAAGATATGAAACAAAAATGCCTGAAATTGCTCCTCTTGAAAAATGCGTTCAGATTCCCGTAATTCCGAAATATACCCTTTTCGACAATATCGACCTGAGGCTGGACCCGGTATGTACCGGCTGGCTGCAGGGTACTTTGTCTGAAAAGTCGGAGCAAAAGGGATGGATCACATTCAAGGATGACCGGCCATATGATATCCTTTCGGTTCTTCTGATTGCGGATTCATTTCCACCTCCCGTCATGGCCAGTCAGGGATTGATCGAATGGGTGCCTACCATAGAGTTATCTGTAAATATAAGGAATATTCCTGAAACCAGATGGCTTAAATGTATTTTCCGTACCCGCTTTATCACGTGCGGTCTTTTGGAGTCGGACGGAGAGGTCTGGGACGAAAAAGGCAATCTTGTGGCCATCTCAAGACAAATTGCACAATTCCGTAAAAACAGGCAGACTGAAGAAGATTCCGCTCCCGATGCTGGTTCAGGTGAATCTTAACGGATCATAAAAGGTTACAATATATATGATTGCACCGGAGATTAAAAGCAGGATAGAACTTCTGGCGCCAGCGGGCAATTTTGAAAAACTGGAAATCGCGGTGCATTACGGCGCCGATGCGGTCTATCTTGCCGGAAAAGATTACTCTTTAAGAAACTTTTCAGAAAACTTCACCCTGGAAGAGCTTGAAAACGCAGTTTTTTTTGCCCGGAAAGCAGGCGTGAAAGTATATGTGGCATGCAACATATTTTCAAGAAACAGCGAACAGGAGGCCATTTCAGATTACCTGAAAAACCTTGCCCGGATAGCCCCGGATGCCGTTATCATTGCAGACCCCGGAATACTGCTTGAAGCGCGGAAGGTTATGCCCGGCATGCCTATCCATCTGAGCACACAGGCAAACACAACCAGCTACAGGGCCGCCATTTTCTGGAAAAATATGGGAGTCACAAGAATCAATGTGGCAAGGGAACTGTTCTTAAAGGAGATTGAAGAGATCGCTTTATTAAGCCATGTCGAAATCGAGGCATTCGTTCATGGCGCCATGTGCATTTCATACTCCGGACGCTGCCTTTTAAGCAATTTCATGGAAAACCGCGACAGCAACAGGGGCGAATGCTGCCAGCCGTGCAGGTTCAGATATTCTGTAGTCGAGGAGACAAGACCCGGCAAATACATGCCGGTGGAGGAAGACGGCCGGGGGACTTACATCTTTAATTCCAGAGACCTTTGCATGATAAGACATATCCCCGAGATGATAAATGCCGGTATATCATCACTTAAAATCGAGGGGCGCATGAAGGGAATAAATTATCTTGCCTCTACGGTCAAAGTTTACAGGGAAGCCATAGACACCTGGTATGAATCTCCTTCGGAATATATTGTGAAAGACGAATGGATCGAAGAGCTTTCAAGAATAAGCAACAGGGACTACTGCACAGGATTCTATTTCGGAAATATGGCTGAAACCGTTCCGAATTACATGGACATTAAACCTGCCACGGGAAGAACATTTATTGGGAAAGTGACTGGTGTTGAGAACGGGAACTTTGCAGTTCTTGTTGTCCGGAACAGGTTTTTTTTAAATGATCCCGTGGATATTCTCGGGAAAAGAGGACCGGTTAAGCGGGATACCATTAAACGCATTCTGGATATAGAAGGCAATGAAGTCACGGCAGCAAGATCGGGGGGTACGGTGAAGGTGCTGCTTGAAAATGAATGTTCGGTAAACGACCTTCTGAGAAAAATTGAAGAATGATGGTTTCGTAAAAAGTCAAAATATGCTCACTTAATGATCTTTTTGGGGATTTTTAAATCACTTCGCTAAATCACAAGAAGGTTGGGGCTAACGCCCTCAAAGCCTTGTGATTTTTAACGCTCAGCAATTTAAAAACCTATTTCCCAAAAATCTCAAATCCGTTCGCATATGACTTTTTACGGAATCGTCAAGAATGAGGATTAATAAATGAAAGGTTGCGTTCAGGTTTATACCGGAGACGGAAAAGGCAAAACAACGGCGGCTATCGGTCTTTCCATAAGAGCCGCCGGAGCTGGCCTGAAGGTTTATATCGCCCAGTTCATCAAGATGGGCGATTACAGCGAAATAAAGGCTCTCAAAAGATTCTCCGATCTGATAACCGTTGGGCAGTTCGGACTCGGGCGCTTTATAAAGGGAAAGCCTTCGGAAGAAGATATCGATGCCGCACGGACAGGAATTGAAAAGGTAAAGAGCCTGATGGCCTCACGCGATTATGATATCATCATACTCGAAGAAGCCAATGTGGCGGCAAAATGCGGACTTATATCCGTTAAGGATCTTCTTGATATGATTTCATCAAAACCGGCAAATGTGGAGCTTGTGATAACCGGCCGAGGTGCTGACCCGGAGGTTGTCGAAAAGGCCGACCTCGTCACCGAGATGAAGGAGATAAAGCATTATTTTAGAAAAGGCGTGAAGGCAAGGGAAGGAATTGAAAAATAGCCTGTTTTCAAAGCTTCGGGCATCTTTATAATAAGCACCCGATAAAATTAAAGTGCAGCAAGAAGCCTTCGTGAATATTTTTGAACCGAAACAGCGAGCTCATTCCCCGCTGCTTGGGGCGGGGATAGCAAGCAAATTAAAAACAGATTATATTCCTTACGGTCGAAGATTCCCCGTTCGCTCTGAGGCGGGGAGCTTCAAACTGCCGTTTTACAGCGTTCTTACTGAAATCAGTAAAATGCAAACCTCGAAGAAAATGCATGACTTCAAGTTGTAATGTTTGAAATATTTTGGCACTGCCGAGAAACCGGACGGTAAACTGAAAAAACAAACATCTACCTGAGTATCGGGACAAACCGGTCTGC
>JAHJRK010000440.1 GCA_018830925.1 Pseudomonadota bacterium | reverse complement strand
TGTTCAGACTCCGCAGGAGCGTTGAACAAAATGCTGGGCATCGCGGGGGTCGCGGCCCTGGAGAATCATTTCAATACCCCTGAACATCTGACCTGAACTCCAGGCATTTACTACTTTGCCTCCGGCCACTTCGACTTCGATTCGAAGGTGGCCTTCTATTCTGGTAATCGGATCTACTATAATTCTTTCACCCATATTATCTCCTCCCTTTTTCTAAAAAGGATTTTTATTAAACAAAAAGAATATTGCCTACATTTCCTTGTAGAAGGGGCTCATCTTGTCCCAGAAATTTGGTTCGCTGCAGCCAAGACAAGGATGACCGGCTTCAACCGGCCAGCTCGTGCCGTCATTGAATTTTGCTATCGGGCAATTGTTGAATGTTTCAGGCCCTCTGCACCCCATTTTATAGAGACAATATCCCATTGCCGCCTCTTTTGATCCGAATTCCTTGACAAATTCTTCGTTCTCAAAATGGGATCTTCTCTGGCACTGATCGTGAATCGATTTTCCAAAGGCAAACAGAGGCCTTCCGAGATTATCGAGAGCCGGAAGCTTGCCGAGGAGGAGATAGCTTACTATTGTTCCAACCAGATTGACAGGGTTGGGCGGGCATCCGGATATGTTTAAAGTCTTGATGCCAATGGCTTCGCCAACGCCTTTGTAACCTCCCGGATTTGGATTCGCGGCCTGGACGCCGCCGAATGAAGAGCACGTTCCATAAGAAATAACCGCTGCGGCTTGGGGGCATACTTCTTTTGCAATTTGCAGGAAGGTTTTTCCGCCGATTTTGCCGTATGCTCCGTCATATTTCGTTGCTACGGCGCCTTCGACTACGCATATGAACTTTCCTGCATATTTCTTGACGGCGTTTTCAAGGTTCTCTTCGGCCTGTTTCCCGGCAGCAGCCATGATTGTTTCATGATATTCTATTGAAAGAATCTCAAGAACAAGCCGGTCAATTCCAGGATACATCGAGCGAAGTAAAGATTCCGTACACCCGGTGCATTCCCCAAACTGGAGCCATACGACAGGCGGACGCTGTGCGGGAGCTGCAAAAACTTCGGCTACTTTTGGAACAAACGACGACGAAAGCCCCATGGTAGCAGTGAGGAATGTACAGTACCTCATGAAGTCTCTTCTTGAAACTCCTCTCTTCTCTAACTTTTCAAAAAAATCTCTTTCCTTTTCCATCGGCACCTCCTCTGATGCTGTTAAAGTCACTAATATACTGCCAGTAAACTTAAAGCTATCTCAAAGAACAATTAACATCTCTAAGGTCTTGAGCATCTTTTAAAACAAAGGGAAACGATTATTTGTTCTCTTACAGCCTTCAATGCAAAAATGCCGCACAAATTACAGCCAACTTTGATGAAAAATGAAACAAGGTGAAAAATGATGAAAAATTAAAATTATTTCTTTTCTGCTGAAAATCCCCTTAATTCATAACTCTGGGGGGAGATAATCTGTTATTACTAACAAAACGATTTTTCAAGCGTTCAAATCTAAGATATTGTTAAAAATATGTCAATAAAATTTTATAATTTATAATCAAAGGATAAATTCGGGAAATAAGATATAAGCATACAATGTCTCAATAATATCAGCTAAATTTCTTCTTCATTATCGACAAATTCATCTTCAGCAATTGCTATGCTTGATTTAATGTTATTTATCGGCGCTTTTCCTCCCTCATAATTGTCATCGAAGCTCTCCTCGAATATTTCCTCAATTTCCTCGGTTTCGCTTTCGATGGGCTCATCTGCTACAATTTCAATCGGTTCTTTGGCCAAATGATCAGCATCATCTATGTAAACTTCAATAGGCTGAGCACTTGCGGAACTGTAAATAGTTATCACTGCTTCTGCTATTTTACCGGCCTGTAAACCGGGAGGATAAAAATTATGGGTGCGAAGAACCGATATCAATTCTTCCTTACCTTTTTGAATTGCCTGCTTTATTTTATTTTTTTCATATTTCTCCTCGCAAAGCATAGAAAACATTTCTTTATCAAGCTCCGCAAGCTCCCTTATTATGAGCTGACCGTTTTCATCATCTTTTAAAATCAAATACTTCTGTTTCATTCTTTTATCCCCTTCAAACGAAATAATCCCACAACACACAACTATTGGAGGATAATGAAAACCACAAAACATCAATAATGTCAACAACCAATTAAATTTAGGAGTTTAACCACAGAATAAATATGGCGCAAGATGATCATTGCCGGAAGAAATTGTGAATATTTCCAGACCCGGCCTGGTTGTGGACTTCAGGAAGGAAGGAAGCCCGCCCTCTTAATAAAGGTGAGCCACTATAACCATAAACAGCTATGTTCGATTAAATCATTTCGTAAGATCCGCAAATCCAGCTGACAGACACACTGACATCGTGAGAGATCCCAGTCCAGGCCATCATCCTTTCTTTTGCATCTATGCTATCTTTTCTCTTGCTCCCGGTGAATATCCCGATATGAAGACATCGAATATTAATGAGTTGTTTTTGCGTAACAGAAGTGTTACACCTTTTTTATAAAGGAGGTGCGATTTATGCCGACAAAAAATCCCCGGATCAATATTTCCGTAGATAGACCGCTTTACGGTATCATGCAAGGCCTAGCCGAAGAAAAAGGTATTTCCCTGTCCATGCTGGCCCGCGATTTGATAAAGGAGTCCCTGGAACTACAGGAAGACGTCTCTCTTGCCGCTTTCGCGGAGAAAAGGGAAAAAAACTTCGATCCCAGTAAAGCGCTGACCCATGAACAGGTCTGGGAATAAGAAAATGCCCTTCCTGTTAAGCTATCATCCCGATGTACGTAAAGTTGACTTGCCTCTTTTAGACCAGAAGATTAAAACACAAATCCGGACTGTTATTGAAAAGAGACTTCAGACCGCCCCCCAGGATTACGGCGAGCCCCTGCGGAAAACCCTGAAGGGTTACTGGAAACTGCGTGTCGGCAATTACAGGATGGTCTATAAAATTTCCGGGTCAGAAGTTTTAATCCTGGGTATTTGCCACAGGCGCGATGTTTATCAGAAAATGTTGGCGCGGGCGTGACGAAATAAAGAAAAGCGTATTTGCAGCAACAAGGAACCATTTATA
>JAHJRK010000439.1 GCA_018830925.1 Pseudomonadota bacterium | reverse complement strand
ATAATGTACCAGAGCCACGTAAAGATTGGGTTTCAATAATCTTCTCAATATCGCGGCACCATTTTTTCAGTATCTCAATCTCTTTTTTTGAAAGGGCTCTGTTTTCCAGAAGATCCGGCCTCTTTAAAAAGGTGCGAATCACTGAAGCCTCAAGTCTGTACTTTTCAATATCCTTGTGATTGCCTGAAATCAGCACATCAGGCACTTTGGATCCTTTAAAATCTCTCGGTCTTGTATAATGGCCAAAATCAAGCAGGCTGCCGGAAAAAGAATCCTGCATAGCCGAGTCGGCGCTTCCCAGAACTCCTGGAATAAGCCGGGTTACAGTTTCTATGACGACCATCGCGCCGAGTTCTCCGCCTGTCAGCACATAATCGCCTATCGAGATTTCTTCATCAATGAAATCGCAGCTTATGCGCTCATCAATTCCTTCATACCGGCCGCATACAAAAATCAGCCCTTCCGATTCTGCAAATTCCTGCGCTGATTTCTGATCAAAAACTTTTCCCTGCGGGCTTAAGAGAACCGTCCTTGAATCCGGAATCAGCTCTTTTGCGCTCCGGATAGCCGTTGCCAGCGGTTCAGGCTTCATAACCATTCCGCAACCACCGCCGAAAGGCCTGTCATCTGTTGTTTTATGCCTGCCTTCGGCAAAATCCCTTATATTGATTGTTGATGCTGAAATATGATTTTCAGCTATCGCCTTTTTTATTATTCCATATGCCCAGAAAGAATCGAACATTTCCGGGAAAATGGTAAGAACTGCAAATTTCATCCGGGAGCCGTTACAAGCCTTCAGGTAAATTAACCTTCATTGTTTTTTGTATGATATCAATATGTAAAACAACAGATTCTATTGCCGGTATCAAAACCTCATTATTTTTTTCATCTACTACAATGTATATGTCGTTGGCGCCTGTCTGAATTATGGATTCAACACGCCCTATATAATTATCATCGGATGCGTATACCAAAAGCCCTATAACGTCATTCCAGTAGTAAGTGTCCTTTTCAAGTTCAGGGAGATCCGCTTTATTTATAAAAAGTTCAAACCCTTTTAAATTATCGGCCGGAACCCGCGAGTCTATCCCTTCAAACAATAAAAGAACAAAACGGGAATGAGGTGCGGACCATTTAATCCTATAATCTTTTATCGTTGAGTCATCTGGATTTTTTACAAGAATCATGATGCCTGTTTTAAAAACAGAAAATGATTCCGCATAGGAATAAACCTTAACGGCACCCTGAATCCCGTGTGACCCTACGATCTTTCCAATTGAAATAAAACCATTATTAATCAATGGATTATTCAATTATTTCCAAAACAGTTCGTTTTTTTATCTTGGCGGAAGCTGCGCTTAAAATTGTTCGCATTGCTCGTGCAGTACGGCCCTGTTTGCCTATGACTTTTCCCAGATCCTCTTTGGCCACTTTAAGTTCCAGCACAGAGGTTTGGTTTCCCTCTATTTCTGAGACTGTAACCTGTTCAGGATTGTCAACCAGGGCCTGCGCAATGTAATAGATCAGCTCTTTCATAGCTCCATCTCCTTTGCTTGCAGTTGCAGTTGAGGATAAGGGTAGATAAAAAAATATATGGTCTCAGGCGCCGTTATGAAATAACCATTACATTGTTACGGTTATTTTGAACGACGGCTCAGATTATCTTAAAAACCTTCCTTTTTCAAAAGATTTTTAACCGTATCGGTAGGTTTGGCTCCCTGATCAATCCAGTATTTTATACGCTCACCCTTGAGCGCAACTTTTGCAGGGTTCGCAACCGGATCATATGTGCCGACCGCTTCCAAATATCTTCCATCCCTCGGACATTCCGAATCGGCAATAATAATTCTGTAAAACGGGTTTTTCTTCGCCCCATGCCTTGCCAATCTGATTTTAACCGCCATCTCTTTGTTTCTCCTTTAAAACGGTAACATTCCACGGCTGATACCGCGCATGCCGCCTTTATTGATTTGTTTCATTAATTTCATAGCTTGTGCATAATTTTTCAAAAGCCTGTTAATATCCTGTACGCTAGTTCCGCTCCCCATGGCAATCCTTTTCCTGCGATTGCCATTGATTATGGTATATTTCCTCCGTTCCCCGGGAGTCATGGAATTAATTATTGCCTCGATTTTTACCAGCTCATTTTCATCGACCTTGAGATTTTTAAGCTGTTTATTCCCGCCCAATCCCGGAATCATGCCAAGAAGATCTGTGATTGATCCCATTTTACGTATCTGAACCATCTGGTCGCGAAAATCTTCCAGAGTAAACTGGCTTTTTCTCAGCTTTTTTTCAAGCTCAACAGCTTTTTTCTCATCAACAACAGACTGGGTTTTTTCTATAAAAGTCAGAACATCGCCCATTCCGAGAATTCTTGAAGACATCCTGTCCGGGTGAAATGACTCAAGAGCACTGAGTTTTTCTCCGACCCCGATAAATTTTATCGGCTTATCGGTTATCGCCTTGATGGACAAAGCGGCTCCGCCCCTTGCATCTCCATCCATCTTGGTAAGGATAACACCGCCTATATCAAGAGAGTCATTAAAGGCTTTAGCTATGTTAACGGCATCCTGACCTGTCATTGCATCCGCAACAAGAAGAATATCGGATGGTTTAACCGAAGCCTTTATGCGGCCAAGTTCCGCCATTAGCTCTTCATTGATATGCAGGCGTCCGGCTGTATCAAGAATAAGGGTGTCGCAGCCTTGCCTCTGTGCGGCGGTTCTTGCCTCAACACAAATATCAACTGGATCCATATCAACGGTTGATTCGAAAGCAGGGACACCAATCTGCTCTGCAAGCTTTTTCAACTGGTCAATGGCGGCAGGGCGATAAACATCTGCGGGAACAAGAAACGGCTTTTTACCTCTTTGCCTCAAAATAATCGCGAGTTTTCCCGCCGTGGTGGTTTTCCCTGAGCCCTGGAGCCCCACAAGCATAACCGACGCAGGCCTTGGTCCTGAAAGATCGATATCCTGATGCTGCGAACCCATAAGCCGGGTCAGCTCATCGTTTACAATTTTAATGACCTGGTGGCCCGGTGTCAGGCTGGACATTACTTCCCGGCCGAGCGAGCGCTCTTTTATGTCTGCAACAAACTTCTTAACAACTTTATAATGTACATCAGCTTCAAGGAGGGCCATCCTGACTTCTTTCATGCCCTCTTCGATATTCTTTTCGGTTAATTTCCCGTGCCCTTTGAGCTGCCTGAATATATTATTTAATTTTTCACTTAAATTTTCAAACATGAATACACCATTCAATTAATTTAAAATCTTGAAAATAATTTTAAAATGATATTATGTCAAGAATAATTATAACCGGTTAAGGATTTAAGGAGCGGATTAGTCTCCTTTGCGGTGAAAATTCAGACTTTCAAAGAAATCGGCTGTCGGGTTCGTCGGAAACAGGTCGCCGCAAAACGCCTTAAACTTAGCTTTTATATAAAATTATAAATTATAAGATATAATGTAAATAATGAACTTACAAGGTAAAAGAAACATAACCGAACTGACAAGAGATGAGCTTGCAATCTGGCTCGATGAAAAAGGGATTAAAACCTACCGGGCGGTTCAGATTTTAAAATGGGTATATTTGAAACAGGCGGATACTTTCGAGGAGATGACGGACATCGGGCTTGAAATAAGAAAACTTATTTCGCAGCACTTTACCATAGACCGCCTCGAAAAGAAGAAAATCGAGACATCAAAGGACGGTTCAAAAAAATATCTGTTTGAATTAAGAGACGGAAATCATATCGAAAGCGTACTTATTCCGGAAAAGAATCATTATACTCTATGCATATCAAGCCAGATAGGATGCGCCCAGGGATGCAGTTTTTGCATGACTGCAAGGGATGGCTTTGTCCGGAATCTTACAATGGGAGAAATCGTTTCCCAGGTGCGTGATATTCAAAATGATCTTGAACCCCCTTCTCTCCTTACAAACATTGTTTTCATGGGGATGGGGGAGCCGCTTGCCAATTACAGGAATGTAGTCAATGCGATAGAGACGATTATTTCAGATGATGCCGGCCTTGGTTTTTCATCGCGAAAGGTTACGGTTTCAACAGCAGGCCTTGTTCCTCTCCTTCACGATCTCGGCAGGGATACAAGTGTGAATCTGGCCGTATCGTTGAATGCGACTGAGAATAAAACCAGGAACAAGCTTATGCCGGTCAACCGCAAATATCCCATTGAAGAGCTGATTGAGGCGTGCCGGACATATGACCTGAAACCGAGAAACAGGATAACGTTTGAGTATATACTTATAAAAGGTATAAATGATTCTTCAGATGACGCAAAACGTCTCGCAAAGCTGCTCCGGCCTGTAAAGTCAAAAATAAACCT
>JAHJRK010000438.1 GCA_018830925.1 Pseudomonadota bacterium | reverse complement strand
TAAATCTCCGCATCAAGCCCTTCACTCATTTTATTTATACGAACCAGAGGAGTTGAACCGATGGTCTTGCTTATGCCCTGGAATACTTTCATTTTGCACCTATTTTTTATAATCAAACAGTTAATCCGCGGCTCTTTTTATATGTCAAACGCGGTGTTTCAGTAATAACAGTAGTATCAGGCGGAACCGATTCCGTTATCCAGACATTTCCTCCAATAACGGATCGTGCGCCTATCACTGTATTCCCTCCAAGAATGGTGGCGCCGGAATAAATGATCACATCGTCTTCAATCGTTGGATGCCGTTTCTTGCCTCTGAGAAGTTCGCCCGCGTCTTTTGGAAGTGAAAGAGCGCCCAGAGTAACTCCCTGGTAGATCCGGACATTTTTGCCGATGACCGATGTTTCGCCGATGACTATTCCGGTTCCATGGTCTATAACAAAACTCTCTCCGATTTCAGCTCCCGGATGAATATCTATACCAGTAATGTTATGTGCGTATTCAGTCATTATTCTGGGAAGAAGGGGTACGCCGTTTTTGAAAAGATTGTTAGCCAGCCTGTAAACCATTATCGCGAACAGGCCGGGATAGCTGAAGATAATCTCATCGAAACTTTTTGCGGCAGGATCTCCCTCGTAAGCGGCCTTGACATCGGTTGCAAGCACTTTGCGGACAGCCGGAATAGCCTCCAGAAATTCAAGAGCAATTTTATTCCCACGCTCCGCGCAATCGCTGCATTCCTGACTGTATCTGAAACAATCGTGTCTGATGCAGTTTGAAATCTGCTCCGAAACCATGTCGAAAAGAACGGACACGGCCTGTCCTATGCTGTATCTTAAGTTGACCGGATCGATTCTTTCTTTTGAGAAAAAACCGGGGAAAAGAATCTCTCTCGATTTGTTTATTATTTCGACAACCGAATCCTTTGAAGGGATAGGGTCATAATCGATATGGGTATAACATTCCTTATCGTCGCAACCCCTGATTATTTTTTCAGCTATTCCGGGAAGCAGGTCTCTTACCCTTGTGAATGATTCGGCATCTGTCTTGCATGATGTTTTTAATTTTAAAGAGTTCTCGTCCATTTGCTTCTCCTGATAATTGAAGATATCTTGCTTTGCTTCAAAAAAAGATCCGGGAACCAGCAGGCATATTCCTGATATTCATTTGTATATCAAAAAATAATTCTTGTCAAAACGGCATATTAAAGCCCGGAAATTTTTTCATCTTCCGGTTCTCTGTGACACTGAATATAAGTTGTTTTTTTTGCAAAACAGATCTTCAAACTCGTTGAAATCCTCTTCGTTAAATATTTCAGCAAAACGCTTTCCTCCGGTACTCTTTTTTTTATATAGTTTTATACATGATCTTACGATTTCAAACGCCTCATCGTCGTTTAACAGGCACCCTATTTCACGCGCGAGCCTGGGATGTCTTCCCAGTTTTCCACCGAGCAATACTCTGAAACCGTTCCTGGCGGAAGTTATTGTTCCTGTCGGACAAGCCTTTATGCAACTGCCGCATTTAAGGCAAAGATCAAAATTTATTTCCGGAACTTCTTTTTCCTTATCGATTGAAACTGCGCCTTCAGCGCATGAACCGACGCACTCTTCGCAAAGTGAGCATTTTTCAATCGTTATTGCCGGTAAAACAGCTCCGATTATTCCTATATCTTTTATCTGGGGCTGAGAGCAGGCATTCGGGCAATCTGAAAATGTTATTCTGAATTCATGATGAAACTTAAGATCGCCTTTGACATTTTTTTTCAAAAAACCGGGCAAATCTTCTTCCTTCAAAAGCACTTCGATTCTTTTTAATAAATCGTCTCCGCCATATGCCCGGTTCGGACAACCGCCAGAGCCGAAGCATGTTTCAAGTTGATATCCTTTTATTTCAGAAGCCATTCCGGAGAGGTACCTCTGCTGAGTTGCGTTTACTTCCATAATCGTCACAATGCTCTTACCTGCCTCCGACGCCTCTTTTTCAACGCGCTCCCGAACCCTTTTTCTCACAAAAAAAGGAACTTTTTTTACAGCCTCTTCAGACTCCTCAGTCCATTTCATATAAACTCCGTTATAAATTCATTTAGCGCCCATCCGGAAACAAAGTTTGGACAAAGTTGAGTTACCAATCCGGAAATAGGCAATCTTGGGCAAGCTCAAGGAAATCAAGAGATTGTGCGGAGGCATACGCAATGTATGCCGCACAAGGAATCCCGCAGATTGACGCCGAGATCGCCCAAAAGGGCCATTTCCGGATGGAAACTACTTAAACCTTTCGTCTGTTATTATCTCCCGCATCTTATCAATCTTGTCAGAGAGCCACCCGATCTTTTCGGCTTTCTGATCGTCAAATTCCGGGACATAGGGCTTTATATCAAGCAGGGGAGTTCCATCCACAACATCTATGTTTTGAATATAAAGCCTGTTTTCTTCAATATTAACAAGCCGTACAATTGACAGTCCGATTGAGTTGGGGCGCCGTGGAGCCCTTGTTGCAAAGACTCCCCGCAGTCTATTATCAAGAAACGGCACAACCTCAAGGGAAAAACCCCTTGAAAGATGCAGATGGTAAAGTAAAATAATGTGAGAAAATCCATCGAGATCCTTAAGCCCGTTTATAAATTCAGGTTTAATATCAATGGTTCCTTCAATGCCCTTTGCGGCGGCAGGCTGAATCGGCATTTTTTTTGCTTCTTTAAAGGGAGAGTGAATAATACCTATGGGCAGGTATATTATCTGATCATCCATTTTCTTTATTCTCCTGATCATTCGAACAAAAATATTTTATCAATTTTTTTGTTGCCGGAATGTATATAAAAGATATAATTATATTTCCAAATTGTTTCTCTCTGATTACGGCCTCAGGCGGATTAACGAAGCAGCACAATATCAAAACATGAAATATATAGAGATAGAGAATACAGACAACCTCCCGTCCGGATATCTTAAAGAAAATGATCTTTTTTCTTTTGAATGTCACAGCGGGCTTGCCTGCTTCAACAGGTGCTGCCGCAATATCAATCTTTTTCTGTATCCCTATGATGTACTAAGGCTGCGAAAGAGGCTCGGTATTTCCTCTGACGAATTTATAGATGACTATGTCGACATTGTTTTACGGCCATCCGGATTTTTCCCGGAAGTTCTTCTCCGCATGTCGGATAACCCGGAAAAAACATGCCCTTTTTTAACTGAAACAGGCTGTTCGGTTTACTCTGACCGCCCCGATACATGCCGGACTTTTCCAGTCGAGCAGGGTATATACCATGATGCCAAGAATAATAAAAATATCGTGATCCATTTTTTCCGTCCTCCAGGTTTCTGCCTTGGGCAGCATGAAAACAAGAACTGGACAGCGGAATCATGGGCAAAAGATCAGGACGCTTCGGCTCATAATAAAATGACAGCCATGTGGGCCGACCTTGTGAGTCTTTTTCAAAACAATCCATGGGAAGGCGAAGGGACCAATGGCCCAAAGGCAAAAATGGCTTTTATGGCCACATACAACATCGACAGGTTCAGAGATTTCATATTCACAAGCAGCTTTTTGAAACGTTACTTAATAAAATACGATCTGTTAACAAAGATAAAAAATAATGATACGGAACTGCTGAAGTTCGGCTTTGTCTGGGTTAAATATTTCCTGTGGGGTATAAACACAAAAAATATCCGTCAAAGATGATGGTTTCGTAATAAGTCATCAAAAGATCATTCTTGAAACCGGCCTTCTTTCCGGAACGTACTCAAGGGCGATTTTCCCGTCGTTCCATTCTTTTGAAACGTAAAGATTGCAGTAGCAGCTCCCGTATTCCTTTACATCCTGAATCCTGTATACACACGGACATATGATATCTTCATCGTTTTTCCTGTTTCCTGATGCCAGCCTGCAGGGACATGCCATATACCCGTAGCGTTCCTTGTTGACAAGAAGGGCTTCAAGCAGCTCAAAGACTCGTTCCCTGTCGTTATTGAAATAATATCCCTTCGGTTCCTGTACTTTTCTCAGCATTTCATAAAGAGCTTCAGTATTCATCACAATCCAAGAGCCTCCCTTATCTCTTTCTCTTTAAAACCTACAATTACCTTATCTCCTATTATAACGGTTGGAAAAGAGCAGCTGGGATTGAATTTCTTTACTTCTTCAAGTATGGCGGCTCTTTCTTCTCCCTGCAAAAGGTCTACATCGACAAAGTCATATTTTATTGTGCAGTCGCCGAGCAGTTTCTTCGTTGCCTTGCAGTGACTG
>JAHJRK010000437.1 GCA_018830925.1 Pseudomonadota bacterium | reverse complement strand
AGTATTGGCGGCAATTCTGGGTCCTGACTAAGACTATCGGCCCGGAATTATGGATTGGCGGTTTTATCCTCGGCGGATTAGTTGCTATCAGCTCTTATGTTATCTGCTATAATCTTATCAAAAACCATCGGGCCAAAAGCCCACATCGAAGATACAGAAAATATTAACCTCGCACCAATTTGATATTCAATTATTCCTATTATCACTACGGTATAATAAATTGGTGCGGGGTTATTTCCACCGCACCAATCATTCACAACGCAACAGAGCCGCAGGACGTAAGTCCGCGGTATTTATTCTGGTTGATGACAGAATTCAATAACGGCCGAGTTGTTCGGTAACGGTTCCGCCGACCGCACCGGAATATAACCCGTAAGTAGCGACAAAATTATCGCCCCCGAGAAAACATTTAATGTTTTCTGATTCAAGTGCTATCTTTGCAATTTCCGCTTTGGTGTAATCAAGAAACCAAGCGACTTTTATTATCTTCTCATCCATTCTATTTATATTATACACGCATCATAAACAATATTCCACCGGATTGTAAATCATTCCGTTGCACAATCATTCACAACGCAACAGAGCCCTGAATGTAAATGAGGGGTAATCCAAAAATGTTTAGCCCCACCATCACTATGGTGGGGTTCGTCATTACGAGAAGTGAAACGACGAAGCAATCTATATTATTAGGCTTCTTTTCTTCAGTTCAAGAACGTTGTCGTCAGCAGCAGTTGCACAGCGGGCGAAGGACTACTTTGTGCGAGATAGCGTGATCCGTCTGACAAAAACGTCGCTGTTGACTACGGCAATTCTAAAGTCTGTCCCACCGTTCTGGCGATTTGAAAAACGCGCCTTTGGTAACTCGAACCTGACTTCAGAAAAGTAGGGTTGCACTTTGGCTAATCGCGTGTCTTTGTATGCTCCGTCGAGCGTCGCTGAATCGTCGTTCGAGTCATACTGGATCATGAATTCACATTCCCTGTCCGCGGCAATCTGAAGGGCTACAATGAACTTCTCGTCCTTCAGAAAGGCAAAACTGCGATCAACGTCAAAGTAAATATACCTCCAACCACCTAATCGGTTTTTCTTTGACCTTAAAGCCGAAACTTTGTTTTTTGTGCAGAATTCAGTTAGCCCATCTTCCCATAGAACCAGTTTCAAACCATTGCAGATTTCTTTGCCGGTGCTAAAATCTACAGACACCTGCTTGGCCTCACCGTATTTCCCCGGTAGTTTTGGGGGTATCGTTCCGTTCTTGAAATGTTCCACGTACCTTGCTGTCAGTTCAATGTATTTTCGTCCGTATTCCTTCGTTTCACAGATATCTGTGCCCTCATGCAGCTCATTCCACGTTTCGATAACGATGATGTTTTTCTTTGTTTCGAGAGCCGCAAGCCAGCTTTGCTCGTAGAACGCGCCGTTTTCGCGGTCTCTAATCGGGCTCGTGCGTCCCGGCACTGCGGAATCGTTGTATCCCGGTCCAACGGCCGCGACGCCGCGGACGAGCGGCGCGAGCATCCCTCCCAGCGCAGCTCCCCACTGGTAGGAATTGTCAGTTTTGACTGGCCCTTGGGGTTGTGGTACACCTTTGCCCTTGCGAAATGGCCGGCTCCAGGAAACCTCGCGAACCACGTATGGCGTCTTGCCTTGAAAATCCCTCTTGAACCTCTCGTTGAGATAGTCAAAAGTTGATTGGTCGAATGCCGAGCACCAGCTTGACGAATAGAGCCACACAAGCGGCTTGCCGTCAATTTGCGCCCAAAAGCGCGGCGGAATTAGTGAGAAAAAGTCGCGTATCGTACAATAGAAAAGCTCCTTTCCGCTTTTTGTTGTAAGGTCTGCACCATCCTTGCGTGGCTGGAATCTTGTTCGGAAAGACAAAGTTGTAGTGTCATAGAAAAGTCCAATTGCGGGGGGACTCTTGCCCTCATTTTCCAACTCCTGAAGTGCAACAGACAAGTGCTTGAGACCTTCGTAGCTCCAGTTTTCCCACCCTCCGGGCGTGCCCCAGTAGACCGGAAGAACGACATCAATCCCCGCCGCCATCATATCCAGAATTTCGCCTTTGTGCCAAGATGGCAAAGTAAAGCTGAAATCGTCCATTTTTGCAGGATGGTCCTGAAGCGCATCCGTGCCGTCCCTGTCAATAATATGGGTTTTCGAATCGATGTCGTACCAGTAGAAGTAGTATGTTGCAACGATCTTCTGGTCAGATTTGAACGAGTGCATTTCCTTCACAGCCTGTACATCGAGTGGAATGTGCTTGCCTGGGGGAGGTGGAAGCTCGCCGCCGGAAGCCACAAGAGGGCAGCATGCCCACACCGTGATTGCCAAGAACAGCGAGAAGTACTTGAGAGGTTTCTCCATGGTTTCTTCATTTGATGGGGGAATTGTTTTTCCTGTATCAACGGTTTGCATACTGATTCTGCTCCTTCTTAGTTTGCTTAAGCCATGTCAGCAGCCATTCCAAGTTTATACTGACATTTCCCATTTACACGGTTAAAAAGCATACTTTTCTCCGTACGACACCAATAATCTTACCAAAATCATCTTGAATTATCAAGTTTTTTCCCCGAGGTAGTTTTCTTGCCGATTTATATGAAAAACCGGATTTTTAAATTCCGGACAGTTTCTAATTTCTGCTTGCAGATAATCATTAAACCGGGCAATTACTATTATCTTCTCATCCATATTTTTGTGGCTTCCTCGATGTTTACCAAAATTATATCGCCGAACCTTCCCAAACTCAACCGAAATAATTTTATGGTTTTATATTTAGCCCCGCCAACACGGAGTTTGCCGTCGTGAAAACATGGGGGCGGGGTTCATTATTGCTTTAAGCCTGCTCTCGGCTGCGATTGGGGGCAAAATCCCGTAGGGATAAATAAAATCCGTGAAATTTGCCATACTCCCGATTAAAATAAGAGTATGGTGAAGTTTCAGTTAATAAGCAATTTTGCGCCTAAAGGTGACCAGCCCAAGGCGATAAAAGCCCTTGCCGATAATCTCAAGGCCGGTAAGGGTCGGGGATTTATGCAAAAATGGGTGAATTTTGTTGTTGAGTTTAATGATAGGGGGAGAGTATAATTCCGGCATATTAGGTATAAAATT
>JAHJRK010000436.1 GCA_018830925.1 Pseudomonadota bacterium | reverse complement strand
GGCGACTTTCATGTTTTAATGGATATTAATCTTTCCGTTTACAAGGGCGAACGCATAGTTATCTGCGGACCTTCAGGATCGGGAAAATCCACTCTTATCCGCTGTATCAACCGCCTTGAAGAACACCAGAAGGGCAAAATAATAGTTGACGGGATCGAACTTACCAATAATTTAAAGAATATCGAAAAAATACGCGAAGAAGTCGGAATGGTATTTCAGCATTTTAACCTTTTCCCCCACCTTACAATCATAGAAAATCTCTCGCTTGGCCCGATATGGGTAAGAAAAGTTCCAAAAAAAGAAGCAGAAGAAACGGCAATGTATTATCTTGAAAAAGTGCATATTGCGGAACAGGCGAATAAATATCCGGGGCAGCTTTCAGGCGGTCAGCAGCAGAGGGTTGCGATTGCCCGGAGCCTCTGCATGAAGCCGAAAGTCATGCTTTTTGATGAGGCGACCTCGGCTCTGGACCCTGAAATGGTCAAAGAGGTTCTGGATGTCATGATAAACCTTGCCGAAGAAGGAATGACAATGATCGTTGTCTCCCATGAGATGGGTTTCGCAAAAAGTGTTGCGCACAGGGTGATGTTCATGGATTTTGGCCGGATCGTTGAAGAAAACACCCCGCACCAGTTTTTCGATAACCCGCAGCACGACAGGACTAAACTCTTTTTAAGCCAGATTCTGCATTAACCGGATTTTGTTTCTTCTGTTGAGATTTGCGCCCTTGCGCTGGAAATACAGAACCCTTCCGTGGTCATAAAGATTTCACCCCGGCATCCCATGCTTTGAGCATACTCCCTCCGACCGAAGAAAATTCAGGATGATCTTTTATATACCGTTTGAGTTCCGGTTTTATATTCAAAACAGCATCACCGGATTTACTTATTATCCCGGCAATCCGGGAGACGGAAAGGCCGCAATGCGCTACGCCGAACTTTTCAAGCATCTTTCTGTCCCACCATTTTTTTGTGCCGCCAATAGTCAGTGCCGGAACATCCTTGCCGATATATGCAGTGGTTGTAACGATATCATACACCGGAGCAAGCTTTGTCTCTCCCTCTGTCGGGTCCGCATAGAGCACGCCGAAATTCTTCAGATGGGCGTCGCCGTTACGCAGCATTACTGAAAGCGTCAATACTGCAAAAAACTGTTCACGTGCAATCTGGCGGTATTTGGGGGACACATAGTCATTGATTGTTTTAACCATGCGTTCATAACTGCCGGTGTACTTGTCTTCCGTGCCGAGTCCCTGCAAAGCGCACATATCCTCAAATCCCACGTATTCTCCCGTATCCGTTATGTCAAACCGTTTCATGACAAACAGCCTTCCATTCTCTGAAAGATAAAATTCGGGAACCGGAAGACCTGCCCTCTGCACCGCTTTCATACAGAAATATTCGTTTGCGGCGAGAGAGGGATAATCCTCACCCCATGACTTGACAATATAAGATGATGAATGAACGGTGGCGCGGTCTTTCGCGTCAAGCATCACCTTCGGCTGGATTCCTGAAACACCTGAACTCATTGCATACTTTTGCATCAACTCGTTAAAAAGCTCTCCTGTATCGGGATAGCAAAGAATGTCTTCAAGCGACTCCGGTGATGTTTTAAAAGCCGGGGATTTTTCTTCCCGCAGGGCAAATCGGTTGCGGCCGATCTGGTTCGCACCCACGACACGCAGCAATGTCAGTTCATCCACCCGGGCAATCTTTGCAAGCGCATTTTTAATAGCGGCTAACAATGCCCCTTCAGGCAGATTCATCTGAAAGACAGGATGCAGGTCTTTATGCGTCCAGCTTTTAAGACGCACCGGCATTGTCAGGGATACTGAATACCGGTCAGACGTATCTGCAAGGTAATTAAAAACATATTCCTCATCCTGTTCGAGAATGCCGGATTTGTTTCCTGCTGTCCAGACAACAAGAGAATTTTTCATGAACGCCTCTTTTCGGCTTCACGCTCTTCATGCAGCTCATCGAGAGTAGGCGGCGCTCCTGCCGGGCGAACTGCCAGTTCAAATCCGAGATAATCAAGTATCCGTATCACCTTCCGGATGCCGATATCAGTTATAGTGCCGGTTTCAAGCAGACTGAGCGAAGTTCGGCTGATGCCGGTTTTTCCAGCAAGCTCTGCCTGTGAAATTTTATAACGCTTTCTTTGCTCACGAATTACTTTGCCCAGATGCTTCATAATATCATACCATTTGTTTAATATATTTAACAATATGCAATATATATAGAATAATGTCAAATATATTTAACAACAATCTTGAAAATATCGTATATTTGCGCCAAAAGTCAGTTTTTGCCACTAAGACACAAAGGCACGAAAAATGGTCTATTGAAAACATTCAGGTTTTTCTTTTTATGTTTTCCGTGATCTTTGTGTGAGAACGACTTTTTACGAGTCCATCATATTTAATTTGAACCGAAACAGCGGGAGCATTCCTCCTTACGTAGCAAACGAAACAAATACTTGCCGTAATATTCAATCCATGCTACACGTACATTATATGAACCAATTATCTCAATTATATGAGTAGGTTATAAAATGAAACCTGTTGTAGCTATTGTTGGCAGACCGAATGTAGGCAAATCGACTTTCTTTAACCGGGTCACCCGGACCAAAGATGCCATTGTCGATAATTTTCCGGGTGTGACAAGGGATTCGATATACCGGGATGCCGTCTGGAACGATGTTGAATTCACGCTAGTTGATACCGGTGGTTTCGCGGGCGGTGACGAAGACGACATGACCGCGAAAGTTCGTTTCCAGGTAAAGCAGTCCATCGATGATGCCGATGCAATTATCATGATGCTGGACGGAAAAAGCGGTGTATCCCCATTTGATTCTGATATCATTAAATTGCTCAGATCGGTCGAAAAGCCTGTTTTTTATGTTGTCAACAAGATCGACGGAGATGAAAAGGAGATCAATCTTTACGATTTTTATTCTCTCGGCATCGAAAAGCCGTATCCGGTATCATCC
>JAHJRK010000435.1 GCA_018830925.1 Pseudomonadota bacterium | reverse complement strand
TACTTTCTCTGATTGCCGCAAAGAATGCCCTTGAAGATTCGGGTTATAACGGGAACAAAACCTTCAACAGGGATAAAACAAGCGTTATTCTCGGCGCAACAGGCACCCAGGAATTATCCATTCCCCTTGGTTCGAGGCTCGGTCATCCGAAATGGAAAAAAGCCCTTCGCGATTCAGGCATCTCTTTTGAAAAATCGGAAGAGATAATAAAGAGAATTTCCTCTTCATATGTTTCATGGCAGGAAAATTCATTTCCCGGTCTTCTCGGGAACGTCATTGCGGGAAGAATATGCAACCGTCTTGATCTTGGAGGAACAAACTGCGTTGTTGATGCCGCATGCGCAAGCTCCTTAAGCGCAATACATCTCGCCGTTATGGAACTCTCTTTGGGCCGGAGCGATATGGTTATCACCGGCGGAGTCGATACGTTAAATGATATTTTCATGCATATGTGCTTTTCAAA
The DNA here is from genome assembly GCA_018830925.1 of Pseudomonadota bacterium. Taxonomy (GTDB): domain Bacteria; phylum Desulfobacterota; class Desulfobacteria; order Desulfobacterales; family RPRI01; genus RPRI01. The sequence continues at coordinate 1,773 of JAHJRK010000435.1, read as the reverse complement.
AACCCGCATCCTTTCACCGACCGGCGATATCAGGCCATTTTCAAAAGATGCCGACGGCACTGTACTTGGAGAGGGAATCGGAGTTATTGTTTTAAAAAGATTAAAAGATGCCGAAACAGACGGGGATAAAATATATGCGGTTATAAGAAGTATCGGAACTTCAAGCGATGGGAAATCTCAAAGCATTTATGCGCCGCGAAAAGAAGGACAGAAAAAAGCTTTAAGCATGGCCTACAGAGATTCAGGCATTGATCCTTCCACCGTTGAACTCGTAGAGGCTCACGGAACAGGAACGCGTGTCGGAGATATGGTAGAATTTCAGGCCTTAAACGAGGTCTTCGCGGATTCCGGTGTAAAACCGCAAAATTGTGCCATAGGCTCAGTAAAGTCGATGATAGGCCACACAAAGGCTGCGGCAGGTTCTGCGGGATTAATTAAGGGCACTCTTTCACTTTATCACAAGACCTTTTTGCCTACCATCAAGGCTGAAACACCCGATCCCAATATGGGCATTTCCGACAGCCCTTTTTATCTGAATCCATCAAGCCGTCCGTGGTTTTCGAAAAGGAGCAGCCCAAGGCGCTGCGGTGTGAGCTCTTTTGGTTTCGGCGGAAGTAATTTTCATGCGATACTCGAAGAATACGACAAAGTTAAAAGAAAAACCGCGTGGGACGGGTCAGTTGAAATTATTGCGTTTTCAGCATCCTCACATTCCGAGCTGTTTAAACAGGTATCGGCTTTTAAATCCAGGATTGAACAAGATCATTCAGCCGGCACAATTGCATTTGAAGCCGCTGGATCGAGAAAGAATTTTTCACCGGCGGATCAGTGCAGGCTTCTTTTTGCAGCCCGGAAAACTCATAATTCGCCGGACCGCTCTTTTGAAGAGCTCCCTTCGCTTATTCAAAAGGGCATTGGCCTCATGGAAACAAACAGAGGAAAAATCGGATGGGATGCCGGTAATATTTTTTATGGAGAAAGTTCCAATCCCGGAAAAATTGCATTTATATTTCCCGGCCAGGGAAGCCAGTATATCGGTATGGGACGCGATCTGGTCTGCATCTTCCCGGAAGCACATGAATCTCTCGAAAAAGCAAACGGCATATTCGGCAACCAGTCTTTACTTACAGATTATATTTACCCGATTCCGGTTCAAAGCGAAACCGGAAAGAATACTCAGGAAGAAGAGCTGCGGAATACTGAAAATGCTCAACCCGCAATCGGTTCTGTCAGCATGGCTATGCTGAAAGTACTCACCCGGTTTGGGATAAAACCTGATGCCGTTTGCGGCCACAGTTTCGGAGAGCTGACCGCTTTATATGCAGCAGGATGGATTGATACGGATACTTTTATTCATTTATCCGTGTCACGCGGCCGTTATATGGCATCATCTTCAACCGGCGCCGGTGCCATGATGGCGGTAAATTTACCCATCTCCGAACTCGAAAGCATTGTTAATGAAACAAATGTCACGCTCGCAAACATAAACAGCCCTGATCAGATCGTTCTCTCGGGACCGAAAGCCGCAATAGAAAAAGCGGAACAGTTATGCAGAGAAAAGGGGTTTTCAACCAGGATTCTTCCCGTATCTGCTGCATTTCATACAAAGCAGGTGGAAAACGCTCTCAAACCGTTCATGCAGACATTAATAAATGTTTCAATCAGCCCGACCCAAACACCTGTTTTTTCAAATACAACAGGCAAACCCTATCCTACTGATCCTGATAGCGTAAAAAAACTCCTTGGAGAGCAGCTTTTGCACCCTGTGAACTT
>JAHJRK010000434.1 GCA_018830925.1 Pseudomonadota bacterium | reverse complement strand
CGTCTTGAATATCCTTGATCCAGAAAATCATGTCCTGCTTCTCTTCCGAATTCATTCCGGCGCACGGTTCATCAAGAAGAAGAAGTTCAGGTTCAAGAGCAAGAGCCCTCCCGAGTTCGATCAGCTTCTGGGTGCCGTATGGAAGAGCCCCGACGAACTTGTTTCTTACGGACTGAAGATCCAGAAAATCTATTATCTCTTCGACTTTCCGGCGGTGGGTTATCTCCTCTTTTCCTGCATGAGAGCGCCTTCCCCACATGGTGGCACCATGGAAAATGCCTGTCTTTATATAAATATGGCGGCCAAGCATGATGTTTTCCATAGTATTCATATGGCTGAAAAGCTCGATATTCTGAAAAGTACGGGCTAAGCCGAGATGCGCTATTTTATCCGGCTTTTTGCCGTGTATCTTTTTTTCTTTAAAAAGAACATTCCCGGAGTCAGGTTTGTATATACCGTTTATACAGTTAAAAAGGGTGGTCTTCCCGGCGCCGTTTGGCCCTATGATTGCAAAAATCTCCCCTTTATTGACCTCAAAGCTTATATCCTGGAGAGCTTTCAGTCCGCCGAAAGAAATAGAAAGTTTATCAACATTAAAAAATGGCATCGTTTTCTTTATATTTTTATTAGTTAGGTTGTTCTACCATTAATTGGTAGAAAGGGTTCTAGGATTCCAAGATGATCCCTGGAATCATAGAACCCTTGAATCCTCGAATCCTCTTGTGATTACTCGTATTTCATCCAGTCAGTCAATATCTTGTAACCACCGGTTTCAGTGCATTGAGCAAGAAAGACCTCGTTAGTTCCCTGTCTGCTCGAAGGATCTTTTTCATTAAAAGGCTTGAAACTGACCTTTCCAAGGATTCCTTTAAAGTTTTTCAGCCCTTCCATCTCCATTACAAAACGCTCCCGGGTAACATCTTTCCCGCATCTTTTCAGAGCTTCAACGGCAGGCTCAACAAAACCAAATCCCGCATAGAAGAATGTACCCCATCTTTCCTCTTTGGCAGCATACTTTTCATGGGCTTTTTTGTATTTTTGCATCAACGCATTGGGAGAGTCGGGAACTTCACCGAAACTGGCGGCTATCACGCCTGTCCACAGCCCCTTGCTGATTGTGTTCATGAACGGAAAATCGGAACAGGTGCTTGTGCTCATCCACTGGGGGGCAAACTGCATTGCTGCCGAAGTCCCGGTAATGCGGACGGCGTGAGACGGCGTAACCCACAACAGGACGACATCAGCTTCAGACTGTTTCAGCTTCATTACATGGGGTTTCAAATCTGTGTCAGTCGTTTCAACCGGAACACTTTCAACGAGTTTCAGCCCTAATTTGCCCAGCTCTTCCTGAGCCCCTGCCAATCCTTCCTTTCCATAGGCATCGTTCTGGTAAATTATTGCAAATTTCTTCTTTCCAAGTTTTGTTGCGCCGTAATTACAAAGCGCCTTGGCTTCTATAAAGTAATGGGGATATACTGCAAAGAGATATTTGCTCGGCGGTGTTACCCACACCTGATTGCCTGCCGCAGGGCCGACCCATGGAATCTTCCTTTCCATAAGATAATCTCTGACGGCAAGACCCGTGGCAGATCCGACCCCTGAAACCCATGCAAACATTCCTTTTCCTTCCTGAAGCTCTTTGACTCCTGCCATTGTTTTAGCCGGGTTATAACCGTCATCGAACATGTGAAGGACGAGCTTGCGGCCGTTGATACCGCCTTCGTCATTGATCATCTTGAAATAGGCATCCGTTCCGCGCGCAACCGATCCCCAGGCTGCTGCTGGACCTGTCTGCGGCCCCCACTGCCCTATGTGTATCTCTGTATCCGTAACACCTTCTTCCGCCACGGCATAAAACGAAATGCCGAAAACCATGGCAACTGCAAGTAAAATACTCAGTAATTTCTTTTTCATAGCTCCTCCTCTTCTTGTTTGTTACAGTTGATGGTGTAGAATGACTTTTTACAAAGCTGTCAAACTTTTTTAACATAATGCCGGGCAAAGAGCCCGCTCGGCCTGACACATAAAACAAGAACAATTATAATAAAAGCGACAACTGACTTGAATTCAATTGAAACATAACCTCCGAAAAGATTTTCAATGATACCAAGCAGATATGCTCCGAAAACAGCGCCCGGAAGAGACGTCATCCCGCCCAGGACAGCCGAGGCAAAACCCTTTAACATAGGATCCCACATCATGAATGGTTCCATCGAAACAGGAGTAAGGAGCAGTCCTGCAACGCATCCGACAACGGAAGATATACCCCATGTAAGCATCATTATACGGTTGGTTCTTATTCCCATAAGCCTGGCAGCCGATCTGTTCTGCTGAGTAGCTTTTACGGCCATGCCAAGCTTTGAATACCTGAAAAAAAGGAAAAGAGTCACCATCATGATAAGAGCCACAAAAAGGGTCAGAACCTCAAGAGTGCTTACGAATACTTTACCCATGGCAAAACTTTCATAGGGTGAAATAGGAAACGGCATATCTTTGTGATCGGCGCCGAACTTCCAGGAAACAAGCCCCAGCAGTATCATCTCAAGGCCGATTGTTATGACGATCATGCCAAGCACATTCGGGTTTTT
>JAHJRK010000433.1 GCA_018830925.1 Pseudomonadota bacterium | reverse complement strand
TACAATTGTAAACGTGCCGTCATTGTTCCAGATTCTGATGGCCAATCCAAAATTCAAGGCCCTCGATTATTCAGGAGTGGAAAGCTGCATATGCGCTGCTGCTCCTTTTCCGGAGGAATCACAGAAAGAGTTTGAAGAAATAGTGGGAAAGGGCAAGCTGCTGGAAGTATATGGAATGACTGAAACATCCCCTTTGACTACAATGAATCCGTCTAAAGGTAAAAAGAAGCTGGGGTCAATCGGTCTTCCTTTATTAAATACGGATATAAAACTGGTTGACCCTGAAACGGGAAAAGAGGTTGCCCTCGGTGAGCCTGGTGAAATATGCGTTAAAGGCCCGCAGGTAATGGTCGGCTATTTTAACAAGCCGGAAGAAACTAAAAAGACAATTGATGCGGATGGATATTTGCATACCGGAGATGTCGCTGTTCAGGATGAAAATGGATATCTGAGCATAGTGGATAGAACAAAGGATATGATAATCGTAGGTGGATTTAAAGTCTTTTCCAAGAAGGTTGAAGAAATATTAACAGCACATCCGGCAATAGAAATGATTGCGACTGTCGGCGTGCCTAATCCGGAAAGGCCTGGTTCCGAATTTGTTAAGGCTTTCGTAATGGTTTCAAAGGGATACGAGGGTAAAGAGAACAAAGAGATTGAAAATGAAATAATCGCATTTGCGAAAGAGAAACTCGCCCCCTACGAGGTTCCGAAAATGATTGAAATAAGAAAGGATCTGCCACTCACAACAGTTGGTAAACTTGATAAAAAGCTTCTTCGTGCAGAGGGAAAAAAGAAATAACAGATTAAAGAAGCCGGGTGATTGATTCGCCTGGCTTTAAACTTAAATAACGTTCGGATTAAAATATATTTTATGGGTTTAGTCTATATTGCGCTCGCGCCGCCATCAACCATAATGGTCTGGCCTGTGATAAAATCTGAAGCATCCGAACAAAGAAACAATACAGGATGGGCCACATCAGAAGGTTCGGCAATTCTTCCAAGAGGGATTGTTTTTACGATCAGGTCATGTATCTCTTTGTTTGACCAGAATGGTTCGCTGAATTTAGTCTTTACCATGCCTGGCGCTACAGCATTAACCTGGATATTAAAAGGCGCAAGCTCCTGGGCAAGAACCTTGGTCATCATCTCAATTCCGGCTTTTGCTATGCCGTATATTCCCATTGCCGGCGCAGACCTTCTTGCTGCAATGGAGGAAATACTCACTATCTTCCCTCTTTTCTGGTTTCTCATTATCTGTCCGGCCTTTTTTGAACATAGAAACGTGCCGTTTAGATTCGATTCGATGATTTTTTGCCATAATGAATAATCGGCATCGGCTACAGAAGTTATCAGGTTCATGCCCACATTGTTAATGAGCCCGTCGACTTTTCCGAAATATTCTAAAGCTTTATCGAAAAGATTTTCAACGTCGGCTTCTTTTGCGATGTGCGCCTGTATTGCCAGAAGGTTGTCTCCTCCTGCAAGGGCCTCTTTTGCCGATTCGAGGCCCTCTTTCTTTCTGCCGCAAATCGCAACTTTTGCTTTCTGACCTAAAAGCAGTTTTGCTATTTCAAAGCCTATGCCCCTGCTTCCTCCGGTTATGATAAAAACCCGGTTTTCAAGTCCGTAAGACAAGCTACTCATTTGTTCCTCCTGAAGAAATCGTATTTGATGGTCCCGTAAAAAGGCTTAAAGTCATCACTCCAGTGGAAATCCGCCGCTGCGGAAACTATTTGAAAAGATCCGTTGCCGCGGACTTTCGCGGGAATAACATAAAAAAGTAAAGTTATTACTTTTTACGATTCCGTCATATTTTTATTCAACAAAGATATCTTGCCCGGCATGTATTTTGCTTTTAGGCGTCAGCTTGTTTATATGCAGAAGCCTGTCAAGCGGCATATTATATTTCTGTGATATCCTGAAGAGGTTGTCTCCTGATTTCACCCTGTATTTCTTCAAAATATTATTATTTTGATTATCATCGCCCTGTTTTTGGACATACAGGATTTGACCTACATTAAGGTCCAGATTTTTCAAATTGTTGAGTTCCTGTATGTTTTTTACAGTTGTATTGTAACGGTTCGCTATTATCCAGAGAGATTCCCCGCTTTTTACTAGATGGGATGTGGTTAGTCTCGATTTCACGCTTTTATTCCGCTTTGAGCTTACGGTTTCTTGAGCCGGAAGAGAGGATCCTCCGTATGGTATTATAAGCATTTTTCCTGCCACCAGAGTCGATTTTTTCATATTATTTGCGTGCATCAGGTTCCGTACGCTCACGCGATAGCGTCTTGCTATTGTGGAAAGAGTCTCTCCCCGTTTTACTTTATGGTAGGCAGCTGAAGCCAGCTCTTTTGCCGATGAAGCAGGGATCGAT
>JAHJRK010000432.1 GCA_018830925.1 Pseudomonadota bacterium | reverse complement strand
TTGCACGCCTTGGGATTCAAACATATGGATTCCTGCCGATGAATCTGCCGGAAGGATTCAAATTTCTTGAAACAATACATGCCGCGGATGAGCGCATACCCAAAGAAGCGGTGGCTTTCGGAGCAAAGGCGATCTTTGAATTGCTCAGGCGCTACGGCAAAAATGGCCGTTGAAAGGTTTTACTATTGAGCTGTAATATCAAAAAATATTCCGACAACCTGTTCCTTATAACCCTTCCGCCCGTTGCGCCAGGATTCGAAAACTTTATAGGGGTTTGGCTTTACAAGGCGGACATTACTTTTATTGTAGATGTCGGAACATCCTCCACGGCGGATGCTCTTCTCGGTGCCCTGGGTAAAGCGGGAGTAGAACGCCTCGATTATATCTTCCTAACCCACATTCATGTCGACCATGCGGGAGCAATCGGTGAAATTGCCGACCATTTTCCCGATACCCCCGTTGTCTGTCACAAGGACGGGATGCCCCATCTTGCAGATCCGGGAAGACTATGGGAAGGAACAAAAAAGGCTCTCGGACGCATTGCAGATGCCTATGGCCCTGTAAAGCCGGTTCCCCCTGACCGTCTTATCGATGCATTGTTGCTCGATAATTGCCCGGTAATTCCGGTCATGACACCCGGCCATTCCATTCATCATATAAGTTACGTCTACAATGACTATCTCTTTGCCGGAGAAGCGGGAGGAGTATATTACCTTTTGCCGTCCGGACGCGGGTATATGCGTCCGGCCACACCCCCGAAATTTTTCTACGACCTTGCTCTTGAAAGCATCGACACCCTGATTTCTAAAAGCCCCGGAAAGATCTGCTACGGCCACCTTGGCTTAAAAGAGAATGCGGTCATTATGTTAAAGGAGCATAAAAAGCAGCTTTATTTGTGGGAAAATATCATAAGAAATGAGATGAGCAAATTCAAGGACGATGACATGATTTCAAGATGCATGAAAATTCTATTGGCAAAAGACCCTCTCCTTACGGGATTTTTCAATATGGAAAAAGATATGAAGGAGAGAGAAAAGACATTTTTTTCAAACAGCATAAAAGGTTTCGTTGATTATATAGGCTTAGGAGCCGTTACAAAATAACAATTACATTCCTGACCATTTTATTACGGCTCCTTATGCCGATCACGGCTTACGGCTCCTTATGCCGTTTTTGATATCCGGATGACCACTTTATTTTTTTACAGCGGCTTATTTTCGCATACTGATAATCCTTAATCCCTCCAGCGTCAGATCCGGCTCAATTGCATCAATCGTGTTTGAAACTTTAAACATCAGAGGTGAAAGACCGCCGGTTGCAATTACCTTCGGATTTGTTCCCATTTCGGCTTTCATCCTTATAACCATCCCGTCGACAAGTCCGGCATACCCGAAAATAATTCCTGACTTCATGCTTTCCGCCGTGTCCCTGCCGATAACTTTCTCAGGTTGAAGAAATATCTCGACACGCGGCAGCTTGGAAGCTTTCATGAAAAGAGCCTCTGCCGCAATCATTATTCCGGGACTGATTGCGCCTCCGAGGTATTCTCCCTTTTCAGAGATAGCGTCAAAGGTGGTTGCAGTCCCGAAATCAATTACGATAAGACTACTTTTATATTTTTCATACGCGGCGACGGAATTGACTATCCTGTCTGCTCCGACTTCCGAAGGATTGTTTGTAAGGATAGGCATGGCCGGATAGGATCTGGCATCTACCCAGTGGGGAGCATGCCCGAGATATTTCCGGCAGAACGAATCGAGGATAATTACAAGAGGGGGGACAACACAGGAGATTATGGTCTTTCCGATACTTTCCGGATTGATGCAGCCGGTCGCAAAAAGACCCATTACAAGTACATTGAACTCATCTTCGGTCGTGTTATGCTCAGTGCGGATCCGCCAGTCTTTTACAAGGCGGCTCCCGTCATAAATTCCCATGACAATGTTTGTATTTCCCACATCAATTACAAGCAGCATGAAAGTACTCCTTTATTCCGGAGACCGCACATTGAATTTCGAATATCGTACATCGTACTTCGATATTCGATGTCCGATCTTCGATATTCGCCTTTCGCCTCACGCCTTCTTTAACGCATCAATTATTTTAACCGTTGAAACCGTATTTGCGACATCATGCACCCTTACAATATGCGCTCCTGCTAAAACGGCTGCGGCTACAGCGGCCTGGGTGCCGGTCTCAACAGCAGGCTCATGAGGCTTTAATTCGTTCCCGGCCTTGTCTTTAAGAATTTTTCTTATAAAGGCCTTCCTTGATGGCCCTATTAGAACAGGAACACCGACATCCGCCAGCTCTTTCAGCTTCTTTATCAACAGGAGATTGTGTTCGATCGTTTTTCCGAACCCTATTCCCGGATCAATTATAATCTTTCTCCTGTCTATTCCCCTCTTGACGGCCCTCTCAATCGCATCTTTTAGGAAGTCTTTAATCTCACCTGTAAGGTCGTCATATTGAGGGGAAACCTGCATGCTTTCCGGAGTGCCCTTCATGTGCATGAGAATAACGGGAAGATCGTATTTTACAGCAACACCTGCAATTTCGGCATCGGAACGCAAGGCGCTTATGTCATTTATCATGGAAGCGCCCGCTTCAATGGCCTGCCTTGCAACAACTGCTTTTGTAGTATCGATTGAAATGGGGATTGAAATGCGCACGGCAAGCTTTTCGATAACGGGAACAACCCGCCTGATCTCCTCTTCGGCAGAAACTGCTTCGGAAAAAGGCCGTGTGGATTCCCCGCCTATGTCAAGAATATCTGCGCCATCTTCCGCAAGCTTTTCGCCCCGGGCCACAGCGGCGTCGCAGTCAAAAAAAAATCCCCCGTCTGAAAAAGAATCGGGAGTAACATTGACGATGCCCATTATGCGGGTGGTATTTCCCAGATCAAGTCTGTGTGAACCCCACTCTATACGGTATGATTTCATCAAAAACACTTCCAACAAACTCATCAATTTTGACGAACCGGTTGAAGTCATATACGAACGGATTTGAGATTTTTGGGAAATAGATTTTTAAATAACTGAGCGTTAAAAATCACAAGGCTTTGATCCGCCGCAGGCGAAACCTTCTTGTGATTTAGTGAAGTGATTTAAAAATCCCCAAAAAGCTCATTAAGTGAGCATATGACTTCCAACCAGTTCGTCGGAAACAGGTTGCCACAAAGCGGCATAAACTTACCTTTTTACGAAGCCGTCAGATTGCCGCTTCTACTCGGCCTCAGAAGAACCGTTTGAAGACAGCACAACATCAGGCCTCATGGAGATTATAAGTTCATCCAGTTCTTTTCCCATCACAGTCTCTTTTTCAAGAAGCATTTCTGCCAGTTTATGCAGGACATCCAGGTTCTCATTGAGAATCTGCTTTGCTCTCTCGTATGATTTTTTGATGAGACTGTTTATCTCCTCGTCTATTTTTCTCGCCGTATCCTCTGAATAATCCCTGTGCTGCGAAATTTCACGCCCGAGGAAGATCTGCTCTTCGTTTTTAGCGTATGAGAGAGGACCGAGCACATCACTCATACCCCAGGCACGCACCATCTGCTGGGCAAGATCGGTAGCCTGCTTTATATCATTGGAAGCTCCGGTGCTGAAGCGGCTGAAAACGATCTCTTCGGCGGCACGCCCTCCAAATGCAATTGCAAGCTGGCTTTCAAGCTGGTCTTTGTACCGGAAATCCCTTTCCTCGGGTAAAAACCATGTCACGCCTGCCGCACGGCCCCTCGGGATTATCGTTATCTTGTTGACCGTATCGGTATCCGGCAAAAAGCGGGCTACAAGCGCATGGCCGCCTTCATGATAAGCCGTGGTTTTCTTGTCTTCGTCCTTGATAACCTTCGATTTTCTCTCAAGCCCCATGTAAACCTTGTCCTTGGCATCTTCAAAATCGATCATTTCGACCTTATCTTTATTCCTTTTTGCGGCATAGAGAGCTGCTTCATTGACAAGGTTTTCGAGGTCGGCTCCGGAAAATCCGGGGGTGCCCTTTGCAAGGGTAAGAGGTGTAACATCCGGAGCTATCGGCGATTTTTTCATGTGCACCTGGAGGATTTTTTCGCGCCCCTTTATGTCCGGCAGATAAACCACAACCTGGCGGTCAAAGCGGCCCGGTCGCAACAGCGCGGGGTCGAGAACATCAGGGCGGTTTGTTGCGGCAATGAGAATAACGCCTTCGTTTGACTCGAACCCGTCCATTTCAACCAGAAGCTGGTTTAATGTCTGCTCCCTTTCATCATGGCCTCCTCCGAGGCCCGCTCCGCGGTGCCTGCCTACGGCGTCTATCTCATCTATGAATATGATGCATGGTGCGTTCTTCTTCCCCTGAACGAAAAGGTCTCTTACGCGGGAGGCCCCGACACCCACAAACATCTCCACAAAATCGGATCCGCTTATGCTGAAAAAAGGAACTCCGGCCTCACCGGCAATTGCGCGGGCAAGAAGCGTTTTACCTGTTCCAGGAGGGCCCATAAGAAGCACACCTTTTGGTATGCGGCCCCCGAGACGTGTGTATTTTTTCGGCTCCTTCAAAAATTCGACTATCTCGCTCAGCTCTTCCTTTGCTTCTTCAATGCCGGCAACATCCTGAAAGGTCACTTTTTCGGATGTGTCCGACATGAGCCGTGCGCGGCTTTTCCCGAAAGACATCGCCTTGCCTCCGCCCGACTGCATCTGCCGCATGAAGAATATCCATACCCCGATAAGAATTACCATCGGAAGCCAGGAAACAAGCAGAGACATATACCAGGGAGATTCGGAAGGCGGCCTGGCTTTTATTGATACGCCTTTTCCTCTCATTATTTTAATAAGGTCGCTGTCAGGCGGAGCATAAACCTTGAATTGGGCCTTGCCGGCATCCGTTACAAACAGATCCTGCCCCTGGATAACAACCTCGCTGACCCTTTCACTTTCAACCATGGAAATAAATTCCGAATAACTGATGCTGGTTTCCGCAACCTGCCGCTGATTGAAAAGATTATACAACATGACCATCATCA